>JANOCN010000536.1:0-2278 GCA_031412185.1 Betaproteobacteria bacterium
TGTATTCGGTTTTACCTTGTAAATTAGACAAACTACGTCTGATATGCAAGGTATGTTTGACCGCCTTGCCACTCCACTTCTGCGCGCTGCCGCGACAAAGTTCCCCGCCATAACCATTCTGGGCGCACGGCAGGTTGGCAAGACGACACTCGCGCGCGCAGCGTTTCCCGGCTTCACTTACCTTGACCTTGAGGATCCCCGCACGGCCGAACGCTTTCGGGACGATGCACGGTTCGCGTTGGACCAGGCCGGAGCGGCCGGGCTGATCCTTGACGAAGCGCAGGCGCTGCCAGAGCTGTTTCCCGCGCTACGTGGGGCGGTCGATGCGAACCGCGCGGCCAACGGGCGTTTCGTTCTGCTCTGTTCTGCACAACCAGCCCTGGTACGCGGCATTGCAGAGTCTCTGGCTGGCCGGGTCGCGGTGCTCGAGCTTGATCCCCTCACCGCCTGCGAAGGAAACACGGGCGACCAGCCGCAGGATTGGCGGATGCTCTGGCTCAAAGGTGGTTTCCCGGATGCTTTGCGCGGTGACTTCCGGTCCTGGTGGGACGCTTACCTGCGCATGCTGCTCGAGCGCGACCTGCCGCAATACGGCGTATCCGCTGACCCCCTGTTTATGCGCCGCTTGCTCACGATGCTGGCCCACCAGCACGGCGGCCTGTTTAACGCGTCGTCCCTGCGCTCCTCACTGGGCGTGTCGTACCACACCATTCAGCGCCAGGTCGACGTACTCGAGTCGGTTTTTCTTGTGCGCCGCCTCGCCCCCTGGTTTCGCAACGTTGGCAAACGCCTCACCAAGTCACCCAAGGTGTATTTGCGTGATTCCGGCTTATTGCACCACCTGCTGAATATTTCCACCCCCGACGATTTGGCCAACCATCCGTCGCGAGGCGCAAGCTGGGAAGGCTTCGTTATCGAGGATGTGCTGCGCCGCGAGCGCGTGGCTCGCCCGGCAACACTTCCGTGGTTCTGGCGCACCGCGGCGGGCGCCGAGGTCGATCTGGTACTGGAGCGCGGCGCAGAAAAAGTAGCACTCGAGGTCAAGGCCGGACGAGGTGGAGACACACGTGCGCTGCGCGCTTTGTGCGACAGCCTCGCCGACATCGGGGCCAACCGGGCCTGGGTCGTTGATCAGGCTGACGGCATTGCCGGACTCGGGCCGCAGATTGCCCGTGCCGGTTTTGAAGAAGTGCAGGCTGGAACGCCCTGACACCCTGACACTGGTAAACACCGATGGCGCCGCACGCGCGCAAAGAACAGAATTTGGTGCAGAAGGTGCCGCGATGCCGCCTTTCGGTGCGCGCCAACCCTTCGTGGTGCAGGCCTGTTGAAGGCCATGTGGGGTAACATCATTTTTTCCAATTTCCTGTCACATCCATCCATTAGGAGAGTCACGTGAAAGCTTTGTTTATCCGTTCCGCCGCCGCACTGGCGGTTGCAACTGCGTTCGCGCTACCCGCGTCTGTGTTGGCTGCCACCCCCAAGGACACCCTGGTTGTGGTTTGGGCGATCGATGACATCATCACCATGGACCCGGGCGAGGCATTCGAAATCTCGGCTGGCGAAATCATGGGCAATTCTTATGACCGGTTGGTTCGCTACGACGTGGCCGACCCGTCCAAACTGGTCGCCGACGTGGCGTCGTCCTGGTCGGTATCGGCCGATGGCAAGACCTACAGCTTCACCTTGAAACCGGGCTTGAAGTTCGCCTCCGGCAATGCGCTGACGGCAGAAGACGTGGTGTATTCGCTGCAACGCGCCGTTATATTGGACAAGACACCGGCATTCATTCTGACGCAGTTCGGCTTCTCCAAGGACAACGTCAAGGACAAGATCAAGCAAACCGGCCCCCTGACCTTGACGATGGAAACCGACAAGTCCTACGCACCTACTTTCGTCTACAACTGCCTCACCGCCAACATCGCGTCGATCGTCGACAAGAAACTCGTGATGAGCAAGGAGGTCGGCGGCGACATGGGCTACGGCTGGCTCAAGACCAACTATGCCGGCTCCGGCCCGATGAAACTGCGCGAGTGGCGCGCCAACGAAATCGTGGCGCTCGAGCGCAACGACAACTACTGGGGCGAAAAAGCCAAACTTGCGCGTGTGATCTACCGCCACGTCAAGGAAGCCGCGACCCAGCGTCTGATGCTGGAGAAAGGCGATGCCGACGTGGCCCGCAACCTGCAGCCGCAGGACCTGGCCGCGTTGGCCAGCAACAAGGACATCAAGACCACGGCCACCCCCAAGGGCTACGTGACCTATTTGAGCCTGAACC
>JANOCN010000537.1:0-2668 GCA_031412185.1 Betaproteobacteria bacterium
GCGAGGAATAACCGGTGCCGAAGTCGTCCACGGCAATGCGTACACCGAGCGCGCTGATTTCCTCGAGCAACTCGCTTACCTGTGCCGCATCGGTCATGGCGGTGGTCTCGGTGATCTCTAACTTAAGAAGCCCTGGCGGGATGCCGGTCTGCTGCAGCGCGTCGCGCACCACCTCGACAATGCCGCGGTTCATGCATTGGCGGGCAGAAATATTGACAGCGATCGGCAACGCCTGCTGACCACGCGCCAGCGCCGCCGCCAGGTCTTTCGCGGCCTGCAGGACAACCCAGGCTCCGATCTCCACAATCGACCCGGTTTCTTCGGCAACCGCGATGAACTGGTCCGGCAGTACCAGCAGGTCCGGCGTGCGTCGCCAGCGCAGCAGCGCTTCAAAGCCCACCAAAGCCCCCTGGCGCAACTCGTATTGGGGTTGGTAATGCAGCTCAAAAAGGCCATCGCGCAGCCCATGGCGCAGATCGATTTCGATTGCCAGCTGCTCGCGCGTCCAGATCTTCAGCTCGGCCGAATAGAAGTGGAAGCCTGTGTCCGGGTGCGATTTGGCGTGGTACATGGCCGTATCGGCTTTCGCCAACAGGAGGTCGATCTCCAGCCCGTCCTGCGGCACCATCACCACACCCACACTGCAGGAGCTGGTCATCCGGGTGCCATTGGCCTCAATCTCCTCCCCCAGTACGGACACCAGCTTGGCAGCGGCAGCGGCGACCGCTTGCCGACTTGTGACGTCTTCCATCAGCACTACAAATTCGTCACCACCCCAGCGTGCGACGAAGTCGGTGCTGCGGCAAATTGCGCTGAGGCGTGCTGCAGTGACTTTCAGTACCTCGTCACCCTGCCCGTGGCCCAGGCTGTCGTTGATACGCTTGAAGCGGTCCAAGTCCAGAAACAGAATAGCCGCCATGTTGCCGTGCCGCTGCACACGCGCCAGCGCGAGGCCCAGGCGTTCGTTCAGCAGCACCCGGTTGGGCAGATTGGTCAGGCCGTCGTGGGTGGCTGCGTGCCGCAGGCGACCGGCGCTGGCGACCTGGTCCGTGATGTCCGACAGAACCAGCACCGCACCCTCGGGCCGCTGGTCCGGCCCCAAAAGTGGGCTCACGCTAGCGCGCACACTGGATGTCGCACCATCGGGCAGTAGCAGCTCCAGGTGGCTGGCGAGCCGGACTTCGGTGGCGCTGCGCAGGCACTCTTCGAGTGCGCTGCCAAGTCGTTCGGCACCGTCTGCGGCCAACGGCAGTGATTTCACCAGCGCCAGGCCCCCCCGGTCGGCACCTGCCAGCTGGCGCCGGGCAACCGGGTTGGCGTAACGGATCGCCGCTTGCGCGTCTACCGTGATCACCCCATCGCCGATGGCGTCCAGCGTAGCCTGCGAGTGCTGCCTTATCCGCGCCAATTGCAGGCGATTGGTGCGTATGCCAAGCCCCAACCAGACGCTGCACGCAGCCAGCAAGCCGAGCATGGCCGGAAGCGGTGCCACCCACACGCGACCCAGCTGCAGCAATGCGGCACTGGCCAGCAACGGCAAACACAGCATTGCGCTGACGAGCAGAAGCTGGACCCGCCCGCTGCGCAGGGGGCCGGGTGGCCAAACTGTCAGTGCCGACACCAGCAGCAAAGCGAATGCCAGACGCCAACTGTCGGGTGCGCGCGAAATGAGAGAGTGGGAACGTATCGCCTCGAACGCATTTGCCTGAAACTCGACCGCTGGCATGTTGGACCGGGTGCCTGACACCGGAGTCATCAGCTCTCCCCCAAGGCCGGGCGCGGTAATGCCGATAAACACCGCGCGTCCACGTAACTGGGGCAACAGATCGGGGGACGCCAGCGCGCAGGCGTAGGACAAGCGCGGTTGCCCTGGCGTCATGGGTAGCAGCACCTCGTGGTCGCGCACCCAGGCCTGCTGCGACGCGACCCCGGCACGGGATGCGTCACGCACGAGCCCCGGGAGTCCGGTGGCACTGGGCGCAAACCCGGTCAGATCCAGAGCCGCCAGCGCGAACGCGGGATGGGTCGGCTGCCCCACGCCGGCGCGCAGATGGATACGGCGCACCTGTCCGTCCAGATCAACCTCGGCATCCGCATGCCCCAGCCGTGCGGCACTGGCACGCAGCGCTGGGACCGGTCCGCTCTCGGAGATGCTCCCATCGGGTTGCAATGCGGCAGCCACAGGCAACACTACGCGGCCGTGGCGCTCGATCGCAGAGGCCAGCGCGTCGTCGCTTGACGGGTCGACCGCGTCGGGTTCCGTAAACAGCACCGCCACGGCAATCACCGACGCTTCGGCCGCATGCAACTGGTTAAGCAAAGCCGCGTGAACCGACCGCGGCCACGGCCAGCGGCCCAATCGGGCAAGGCTTTCGTCGTCAATGGCGATCACGATTGCGGGCTGCGCTGCTGCCGGGCGCTTGGGCAGCAGCAGGTCATAGACCAGCAGATCCAGGCGTGTTACCCCGGAGGGCTCATGCCATGCAAGAAGCAGCACCACCACCAATCCAACCAGCCATCCCGGCTGCCGCGCCAGCAGGCGCCGCCAACCCGCGCCCGGGGCAGGCGTTGGCACGTCGCCCAATGCAGCAGCGGCCCGGCGGCTCATTCGGAACACCTCCAAGCTTCGCACTGCGGTGCTATCGCCTTGGGAGCGGCCCGGCGGCTC
>JANOCN010000538.1:0-4054 GCA_031412185.1 Betaproteobacteria bacterium
GTCAGCGCGCTCGGGCGCAACCAGCTTGGCATCAACACGTTCGAAAACTTCATCCAGACCGATGCGGCCATCAACCCTGGCAACTCAGGTGGGGCACTGGTGGATATCCAGGGCAATCTGATGGGCATAAACACCGCTATATATTCGCGCTCCGGTGGCAGCATGGGCATCGGTTTTGCCATTCCGGTGTCCACCGCACGGCTGGTGATGGAAGGCCTGGTGAAGGATGGCCAGGTCACGCGCGGCTGGATTGGGGTCGAGCCCAACGAATTGTCGCCCGAGCTGGCTGAAACTTTTGGCGTCAAGGCCAGGTCTGGCGTGATCATCACCGGCGTACTTCAAAATGGCCCAGCTGCGCTGGCTGGCATCCGCCCCGGTGACGTGATCACCAAGGTGGCCGGTAACGATGTCGGCAACGTGTCCGAACTGCTGTCCAGAGTGGCCAGCCTCAAACCGGGGCAGGCCTCCAAATTCGGCTTGCAGCGCCAGAACGAAAAGATGGAACTTGAAGTGACCCCAGGTCTGCGCCCCAAGCCGCGCAGACCGCCTCGTTAGAGACCCGGCGCGTAGTTGTCAGGGCTTGGCCGACTCGGCGCTCTCGTCCGGTGCTTGCGTTTTCTTGATGAAGATGCGGGCGGCCCAGATGCCGGCCTCGTACAAGATGCACATCGGGATTGCCAGCGCAAGCTGCGATACCACGTCGGGAGGCGTCAATACCGCCGCGATGACAAACGAAAGAACAATGAAGTAGCCCCGGAACGCCTGCAGTTTCTCGATCGATACGATGTTCATTCGCGCCAGCAGTACCACCACAATCGGCACCTGGAACGCGACACCGAACGCAAGATACAGGCCAAGAATCGCCTCCACATAAGACGCGATGTCTGGGGTGGCGGCAACACTGGCAGGTGTGACCGACTGGATAAAAGCGAACATCTTGTCGAGCACAAAAAACTGGACGAATCCGATGCCGGTGTAGGCCAGGAAACTGCCAAAGAATATCAGCGGCAGGGCGAGGCGCTTTTCGTGCCCGTACAAACCGGGCGCCACGAACGCCCAGGCCTGGTACATCAGCCAGGGCAAAGCAAGCAGCACACCGGCCATCATCAGGACCTTGAGGGGCACAAAGAAGGGAGAAAAAACACCCACCGCGATGAGTTTTGCACCCGGCGGCATGTGTGCCCTGATCGGTGCCGCTACCAGGTCAATCAGGCCACTCGGAGAGGGCCAGATCGCCAGCAGGACCATACACACCACCAACCCGATCAGGCTGTAGATCAGGCGGTCGCGCAGCTCCATCAGGTGCTGGACAAAAGGCTGCTCTGTGCCGGCGAGTTCGTCTTCTTTGGGGCTGGGGTCAGTCATCTTGTCTTGGAGGCCTCAGGCCGGGTCGGGTCAGTTCCCCCCAGGGCGCGTATCAACACGCGTTTCAGGGGCTGACTTTTTGCGGGCGGTAGCGGGCCACCCGAGCCGCACCCGACAAGGCACGGGTGCGTGTGCCGGTGCGCGCCTTGTACCAATTGGGCGTAGCCCCCTGTTTCAGGCGCCAGTGTTTTTTTGGGTGGCGGTAAGCCGGGTAACTTACAGGTACGGCAGCGCTGTCTTGCTGCGCGTTGCTGGATTCCAGGCTGGTTGCGTCGGCCCAGGACTTCTCAAAATCGCTGGTGCCGGTCTGGATCGTGTTTTCGACGTCCTTGGCCGCGTCGACCATCGACTCTTTCATCTTCTTGAGTTCATCCAGCTCCATCGAGCGACTGACCTCGGCTTTGACATCGGACACATAACGTTGCGCCTTGCCCAGCAAGTTGCCCACGGTACGCGCGACACGCGGCAGCTTCTCCGGCCCGATAACAATCAGTGCCACCGCGCCAATCAGCGCCATCTTGGAAA
The DNA here is from genome assembly GCA_031412185.1 of Betaproteobacteria bacterium. Lineage (GTDB taxonomy): Bacteria > Pseudomonadota > Gammaproteobacteria > Burkholderiales > Burkholderiaceae_C > CAISIP01. The sequence continues at coordinate 1,891 of JANOCN010000538.1, forward strand.
TGCCGAGATCAATCACGCCGTCTGCGCCGGGATTCTCAGGACTTCTGCTTTGCTTCCACGTCGATCGTGGTTTTATCCGCAACTGTGGCAACACCGGCTACCTGTGCTGCAGGCGCGGCGGATTTGTCGTCGGCGCTGGCAGCGCCATCTTTCATGCCGTCCTTGAAACCTTTGACCGCACCACCGAGGTCGCCGCCCATGTTCTTTAGTTTCTTGGTGCCGAACACCATCACCACAATCAACAACACGATCAACCAGTGCCAAATTGAAAACGAACCCATAACAAACTCCTAAGCAGTTGCGTGAATTTTAGACGCCTGAAACGGTGCCGGACCGAAAGCCCCTTTTATGCAACACGGTTGCGGCCGGTCAACCTCACCCGGGTGGCCTCTCACGCTCTCAACCACGTAACCATGGGCGCGGGCCACCCATCACGTGCACGTGCAGATGCTGCACCTCCTGGCCACCTTCGGCCCCGGTATTGCTGACGATCCGAAAGCCACCCTCCGGATAGGGCTTGCACCCTTCCTGCAGCGCCAGAGTCGGTGCCAGTACCATCATGTGACCCATCAGCCCGCTGTGTTCCGGGCCGATCTGGGCCAGGGACGGAATATGGTCCTTGGGAACCAGCAGGAAATGCACCGGGGCCCAGGGATGGATGTCGTGGAACGCCAGGACAGTGGCGTCTTCATACACCTTGCGTGACGGTATCTGGCCGTGAACGATCTTGCAGAACAGGCAGTGGGGGTCGTGTGCCATGCGAAGGTTTACCGGTCAGGCGACAGCCCGGCTCTGGTTCATGGCGACCATGCCCTTGACGATGCGGTACAGGAACCATACCGATATCAGCGCCCAGGCAATGGCACCGGGGAAATACAACAAGATGAACAATGGCGCAGTGAGCAGGTACAACAGGCCAGCCAGAACTACCGACCGTATGCGCCACGAGAAGTGGCTCGCCTGCCAGGTACCGATGGCTTCATCTTTTTTCACCAGATCGATCACCAGCGCAATGATCAGCAGCACCAACCCCGCTTGGGCACCAGGAATGAATGCCCCAACGGCCACCACCAGATGGAGCAGGTAACTGACCCACCCCACACTCTTCAGGGCCTGTGCTTTGTCGCTGTCAATTGTGGTTACATCAATAACTTCGTCCATACAACTACTCCTTGGAATTTATCTCGCCTTCGCGCGCCTGGGCTTTGCGCAGCGCTTTCTCTTCGATGCCACTGGTTCCTTCGCGTCGCTGCAGCTCTGCCAGCACATCACCGGGCGTGAGGCCATGGTGCGCCAACGCCACCAGGCAATGAAACCACAGATCGGCGACCTCACCCACCAGCCGGCCTTTTGCCGCATCGGCCGCAGGGCTACCCGCTGGCGTGTGCTGGAGATCTTTCGACGCCATCACGACTTCGGTGGCTTCCTCCCCTATTTTCTTCAAAAACGCATCGGGTCCGCGATGCAGAAGCCGCGCGACGTAGCTCTTGTCTGGGTCTCCCCCTTTGCCTGGTTTGCGGCTTTCAATGACAGCCGCCAAGTGCGCAAGCGCGTCCTGCGGCAAAGTAGATGAGGGGGGTAGCGGCACTATTACCTATTTGTAGATGGTTTGTGGGTGTTTCAAGACCGGCTCAGTGATTTTCCACTGGCCTCCCGGAGTGCCGCCCTGGTAGAGCTGGAAAAAACAGCTGTGCCGCCCAGTGTGGCAGGCGATGCCTGGCTGGTGCCCGGTCTGCGTCACTTTGAGCAGCAGCACATCATTGTCGCAATCCATGCGGATTTCGTGCACCTCCTGCACGTGCCCCGATTCTTCGCCCTTGAACCACAGCTTGCCGCGCGAGCGGCTGTAGTACACCGCGCGGCCGGATTGCGCCGTCTGCTCCAGCGCCTCGCGGTTCATCCAGGCAAACATCAATACGTCGCCGCTGGACTTTTCCTGAGCGATCACCGGAACCAGCCCGTCCTTATCCCATTTGACTTCACCGAGCCAGCTGTTCACAAGCGCACCGCAATGCCGCGTGCCGACATCCTTTGTTTGGCTTGTTGCACCGTGAACTCGCCATAGTGAAATATGCTGGCAGCCAGCACGGCATCGGCACCGCCCAACTGGATGCCATCGGCCAGATGGTCGAGGTTGCCCACGCCACCCGAAGCAATGACCGGC
>JANOCN010000539.1:0-2041 GCA_031412185.1 Betaproteobacteria bacterium
GCCAACACGTGAATGGCGCGAGTTGTATGCAGCACTCGATTGCGCCGCCGTCGCTGCGGTCCATCCGTTCTATACCGCCAGCGTCCGCGAGTTCGATGCTGCCGGCCGCACCGTGGTGGGCTCGGCCCCGGTTGGCCACGATGGCACGGAAGCCTGGCTGCAAGCCATTGGCAACGCGGTCAATGTGCCGCAGGAAAAAATTGATGCCGCCAAGAACAAGTTTCTGCCAGCCATTCGCGGCGCATTGGCAAAGATGCCCATCAAGGGCCGCATCACGCTGAGCGGCTACGAAGGCTCGGAGTTGCTGGTGGGGCGCCTGCTGGTGGAAAGTGGTGCCGACCTGCGCTACGTGGGCAGCGCCTGCCCGCGCACCCCCTGGAACGAAGCCGATCTGCAGTGGCTGCAAGCCAAGGGCGTGCAGGTGCAGTTCCGCGCCTCGCTGGAGCAAGACTTGGCGGCCGTGCACGAGTTTCAGCCGGACCTGGCCATTGGCACTACGCCGATCGTGCAAGCGGCAAAGGAGCTGACGATTCCGGCGCTGTATTTCACCAACCTGATTTCGGCGCGCCCGCTGATGGGCCCGGCCGGTGCCGGCTCGCTCGCCACGGTGATCAATGCGGCCATCGGCAACAAGGCGCGTTTTGCCCAGATGAAAGCTTTCTTTGGTGACACCGGTAGCGGCCATGCGTCCGGTGTCTGGGAAAGCGCCCAGGGTGTCCCGCAGGACCGTCCGGAGTTCAAGGCCGAGCAGCGCCGCCAGGCCGTGAAGATGGCCAAGAAACGCAAAGCCGAGGAGATGGTCTAAATGCTTGTCTTGGACCATGACCGTGCCGGTGGCTATTGGGGCGCGGTGTATGTATTCACCGCCATCAAGGGCCTGCAGGTGGTGATAGACGGACCGGTGGGCTGCGAAAACCTGCCCGTCACCTCGGTACTGCACTACACCGACGCCCTGCCCCCGCATGAGCTGCCCATCGTGGTCACGGGCCTGGCGGAAGAACAACTCGGGCGCGAAGGTACGGAAGGCTCGATGCGCCGCGCCCATGCAGCGCTCGACCCGGACTTGCCATCGGTCGTGGTGACCGGTTCGATTGCCGAGATGATCGGTGGCGGCGTCACACCGGCCGGTACCAATATCCAGCGTTTCCTGCCACGCACGATCGACGAAGACCAGTGGCAATGTGCCAACCGGGCCATGTTCTGGTTGTGGTCTGAATACGGCGTCAAACACGTACCCGCACGCAAGCCATTTGCCGAGCGGCCGGCAGGCGAGAAGCCACGCGTCAATATCATCGGCCCGAGTTACGGCACCTTCAATTCGCCCAGCGACCTGGCCGAAATCCGCCGTCTGGTGCAGGGTATCGGGGCCGAGATCAACATGGTGTTCCCGCTCGGCAGCCATCTGGCCGACGTGTCGCGGCTAGTCGAGGCCGACGCCAACATCTGTATGTACCGCGAGTTCGGCCGCATGTTGTGCGAAGCGCTGGAGCGGCCCTACCTGCAGGCCCCGATCGGCCTGCACAGCACCACCAAGTTCCTGCGCTCGCTTGGCGAACTGCTGGGGTTGGATCCGGAGCCGTTTATCGAACGCGAAAAACACAGCACGATCAAACCGATCTGGGACCTGTGGCGCTCGGTCACACAAGACTTTTTTGGTACCGCCAGTTTTGCCGTGGTCGCCAACGAAACCTACACCCGTGGCATTCGGCACTTCCTGGAAGACGAGATGGGCCTGCCCTGCAACTTTGCCGTTGCGCGGGTCGCCGGGGCCAAGACCGACAACGCCGAGGTACGGCGGCTGGTGCATGAGAAAACACCGTTGGTGATGTATGGCAGCTACAACGAGCGCATCTACCTGGCCGAATGCGGCGGTGGCGGCATGATGAAAGCGACCTTCATCCCGGCGTCTTTTCCGTTGCCGATCATCCGCCGCCACACCGGCACGCCGTTTATGGGATATGCGGGCGCGACCTACATCATCCAGGAATTCTGCAACGCCTTGTTTGACGCCTTGTTCCACATCCTGCCGCTGGGCACGGAC
>JANOCN010000540.1:0-2518 GCA_031412185.1 Betaproteobacteria bacterium
GAATGGCCGCAGGACAACAACCCGCTTAAACACGCGCCGCACACTGCCGCGTCCGTGCTGGCCGCCGAATGGGACCGCCCGTATTCGCGCGAAGTCGGCGTGTTCCCGCTGGCTACCCTGAAGCACAACAAATACTGGACACCGATCGGGCGGGTGGACAACGTGTATGGGGACCGGAATCTGTTCTGCAGTTGCGTGCCGGTGAGCGACTACGCCGGTTGATACACCGCAGAACGCCGAGCCCGCGGTCTGCGGTAATTTCAGACCCATGCGGCACCGCCGCACGCCTCCACGGCGCGTTGGCTGACAGACTGGCGCCGGATCGGTGTCAAGAATGGCTGGAAGTCACCCCACATCCAGAGGCTTGCTATGCGTATCCGACTGACCCTGCTGCTCGTCGCCATCTTGCTGCTGGCTGGCTTTGCCACCCTGAACTGGGGCGAGTTTGTGCGCCCCGCACAACTAAGCTGGGGCTGGAGCACGGCTGAAGCCCCGCTCGGGCTGGTCTTGCTGGCGTTGCTGGCGTTGTCGTGGGTCGGTTTCCTAATTGGTTCGGCATACCTGGAAACCCACTACCAGCTCGCGGCACACCGCAACGGCAAGGCGCTGGAAGCCCAGCGCGCACTCGCGGACAAGGCAGAGGCATCACGTTTCACCGAGTTGCGCGCCTATCTGGAGTCAGAGGCTGTGCTGACCATGCAACGAGAGGCCGCCAGTGCAACCCGCATCGAAAACATGCTGCAGAGGGACCAGCGCGAACGCATGCTATCCATGGACCGGCTGAACGCCCTGTTGGCCACCTATCCCAGCGACGCGGCACCGTCTGCGGTGCCGCGCGCAGTCGGCCGCACGTCAGATTTGTCGCAGCGGCCTGCCCCGGTCCCGGTAGCCGGTAGCGGTTAGCCCCACGTGAGCGGCCCAGTCGACGCGGGCAACAGCACGAACATCTGCACAATGGCACCAGCCTAGAATCAGATGTTTCTGGAACCACCGATGCTCTACGCCGCGCTTAAAACCCTGCACATCCTGTCCGTTATCGTCTGGGTCGGCGGCATGGCATTTGCCCATTTCTTTCTGCGCCCGGCGCTGGCCGACCTGGAAGCTCCGGCGCGGGTGGTATTGATGCGCGACGTGCTGGGACGGTTTTTCAGGAACGTTCTGTCGATGATCGTGATCGCTCTGGTGAGCGGCGTCGGCATGATGGTGATGTTCTTCAACCAGGCAGGGCAGTCGGGTGCAGACGTGAAGATGCCACTGGGATGGACCGTGATGGCGGTGCTGGGCCTGCTGATGATGGCGATTTTTGGACACGTCCGGTTTGTGCTGTTCAATCGGCTGCATAACGCGGTGCTGGAGAACAAATGGGCCGTCGGCGGTGCCGCGCTGGCCAGCATACGCTCGTGGGTGCGCATCAATCTGGGCATTGGCATTTTGATCGTTGTCGCAGCCTCGTCGGGATTCTGATTCCCCAGGTCCGGTGCGCGTCCGGCGGAACGTCCCGGCGCCACCCGTCGGTTTAACTGGCCAAAAGCGCGTAGGGTCCGCCGCGCTCCAGCGCCTTGCGGTAAGCGGGCCGGGCCTGGAAACGCTTCACCCAGGCAAGGATATTAGGGTAGCTGGCGCGCAGTTCGCGCGCTGCTTCACCCACAAAACTCATCTGGATGTCGGCACCGGTCAGGTCATTGCCCACCAGCCATTGCCGGCCCTGCAGGGCCTGATCCACATAACCCAGGTGGTTGGCAAGTTCGCTGCTGATGCGCGGTGCCAACGGCGCGCCCGCGTCACCGAGGCGGCCGACGTAGAGCTTGAGCATCAGTGGCAGCATGGCCGATCCTTCGGCGTAGTGCAGCCACTGCTGGTAAGCCTCAAACTCGGGCCAGCCGCTCGAAGGCTGCAACCGCCCATTGCCATGGTGTCGGATCAGGTAGTCGATGATTGCGCCCGACTCATGCACCGTCTGCCCGTCGTCGGTAATCACCGGCGACTTGCCCAGCGGATGGATCGCCTTGAGTTCGGCAGGTGCCAGACGCGTGGTCGCGTCGCGCTGGTAGAACTTGATTTCGTAGTTCAAGCCCAGCTCTTCGAGCAGCCACAACACGCGCTGCGAGCGCGAATCGTTCAGGTGGTGGACAACAATCATGGCGTCTCTTTCTTTGTGGCAGCTTTGCCTTATTCTTATCCTAAACATGGGTTGTGTCACCCGAGGCTTACCCGAATTCAAGAAAACCAAGTAAAACAAGGGCACAGGTATTGACTGCTTGCCCTTGTTTGTTTTTGGAAGCGCCAAATAGCGCCCCGCGAACTCTGTTAGCCAGTTATTTTGGCATTATCACGCTGTCAATGACGTGAATCACGCAATTGTCTGCAACGATGTCAGCCGTCGTCACTTTTGCACTATCAACCATAACGCCACCCATGGTAGACACCGTCAGGTCCGCGCCTTGCACAGTTTTGACCTTGCCAGCCTTCACATCGGCGGCCATGACCTTGCCGGGCACCACGTGATAGGTGAGCACCG
>JANOCN010000541.1:0-5393 GCA_031412185.1 Betaproteobacteria bacterium
ACCTTCGGGCCGGGGTGCCGCTTCGCCGCTGGCCGTTGCTTCGTCTTTTGCGGCTTTGTGGGAGGCGGCTTCCTCCGCCACGGCGGCCTCCAACGCGGCGATGGCGGCCGGCATCTGCTCGGGTGTGATGATGCCCTGGGCGCTGGCGTCTTTGCCGATGATTTCCAGCACCCGTTGCCCGTTGGGCTGCAACATGATCAGGTTGCCAGCGGCGGGAGATTTGAAGGTATAGAGCATGGGAGGGTGGCGGCGGCTGCCAGGTTATCGCGCAGTGTCGGCATACATATAGTTGCGCGTGAACGGGTAGACCGATTGTGCGCCTCGCGGGGTGTCAAACACGTGGCCAGATGCAGGCCGTGCCGACAGCATCTGGTGCAGCGCAATCCATGACTGCTCGAAGCTCATCGCACTACCTGCCAGATACAACCGATATGCGCGCAGGACGCGCTCGGCTTGCGATGGGCTGCCGCCAGACACCAGTGCGGCGCGGGCGGCGTCGAGCTGCGTTTCCAGTGCGTCGGACCAGGCCCACAAAGTGCGCGCGTAGTGCGGGCGCAGATTCTCGGTGTCGAGCATCTCGAGGCCAGCAGCAGCAGTTTCCTTGAGCAAGTGGCTTACATGTACCAGTTCGCCACCCGGGAAGATGTATTTTTCGATGAAATCTCCCATTCCCGCGCCAAGTTGTTCGCCGCCATGGCCCCCTGCAGTGATGCCGTGGTTCAGCACCAGCCCGCCTGGTTTGAGCAACCGGTAGATGGTGCCGAAGTAGGCGCCCAGGTTCGCCATGCCGACATGTTCGAACATACCTATCGACGAAATCTTGTCGAACTGTCTGGCCGCGTCCATGCTGCGGTAGTCGCGCAGCTGCACACGTACCCGGTCTTGCAACCCCTTCGCAGCAATCAGCCGCTGCACATGCGTTTGCTGGTTGCGCGACAGCGTGATGCCGGTGGCGTCCACCCCGTAATGTTCTGCAGCCCACATCAGCAAACCGCCCCAGCCGGAGCCGATGTCGAGAAACGCCTCGCCTGGGCGCAACATGAGTTTGCGGCAAATCAGGTCCAGCTTCGCTTCCTGCGCTTGCGCCAGTGTCATGCGGCTGTCTGCATAGTAGGCACAGGAGTAGACCCGGCGCGGGTCGAGCCACAACGCGTAGAAGTCGTCGCTGACGTCATAGTGAAACTGGATCTGCTGGGCATCACGGTCCAGCGAGTGCGCAGCGGCAGAACGGGCGCGGCGCAGCACACCCCGCCACCATGCGCTTTGGGTGGACACCGGATTACCGGGCAGCAGGCCTGCGGCCACGGCCATGACGTCGCGCATGGCACCCTCAATGCGCACCTTGTCTTCGACGAACGCCTCTGCTACCGCGCCAATTTTGCCGGCCACCAGCAAGGCTAGCCCTGGCCAGCGGGCGAACTCCAGCGTTACACCGGGTTGCGCGGGTCCGATCTGGCGTCCCCCAGGCAGGCGCAAGGCAACCGGCACTGGCAAACGCGCCAACTGCGATTCGGCAATGCGAATCAGCTGTTCCATGGGGCTATTCTTGCTTGTCTGGGCTGGTGCCGTCAACTGCTGACTTTGGCGGTCAGCTTGGGCGGCTCCGTTAGGGTGACCCGCCTTGTGCACGAGGGCAGGTGACGCAGCGGCTGCACGCAGCGAAAGGGTTGACAGCATTTAGTTTATGCATAAACTATTGCCTCATGAATATATTGTGCATAGGTGGCGGGCCGGCCGGCCTGTATTTCGGTTTGTTGATGAAGCAGCAAGACCCGGCCCACCGCGTAGTGGTGGTGGAGCGCAACAAGCCGTTTGACACTTTCGGCTGGGGCGTGGTGCTGTCCGACCAGACCTTGGACAACCTGCGCACAGCCGACCCGGTGAGTGGCAGACAGATTGGCGATGCGCTCAACCACTGGGACGACATCGAGGTGTTTTTCAAAGGGCGCAGCGTGCGCTCGGGCGGGCACGGCTTCTGCGGCATCGGGCGCAAACACCTGCTCAACATCCTTCAGGAACGGTGCATCACCGTGGGGGTGGAACTGGTGTTCGAGCAGGACGTGGCAGACGACCAGGCTTTGGCCACACAGTACCAGGCTGACCTCGTGATTGCCTGCGATGGCCTCAACAGCCGCATCCGTACCCGGTATGCGCAGACCTTCCAGCCCGACATCGACACCCGCCAGTGCCGCTTCGTCTGGCTGGGGACACACAAGACGTTTGATGCCTTTACGTTTGCCTTCGAGCAGACCGAACACGGCTGGTTCCAGGCCCACGCCTACAAGTTCGACCAGCACACGTCCACGTTCATCGTCGAGACGCCACAAGAGGTCTGGAAGGCGCACGGGCTCGAAGACATGAGCCAGGCCGAAGGTGTTGCTTTCTGCGAGCGCCTGTTTGCAAGGTACCTGGACGGCCATGCCCTGATCAGCAATGCCAGCCATCTGCGTGGTTCGGCCAACTGGATCCGCTTTCCGCGTGTCATGTGCAAGACCTGGGTGCACCACGTGGATCTGCCGCACAAGCGCGTGCCCATCGTGCTGATGGGCGACGCGGCGCACACGGCGCATTTCTCGATTGGCAGCGGCACCAAGCTGGCGCTGGAAGATGCGATTGACCTGGCACAGGCGTTTGCCGCGCATGGCACTGCAGACATGGACGCTGTGTTGCAACATTACGAAGACCGGCGCAGTGTGGAAGTGCTGAAGATCCAGAATGCCGCGCGCAACTCCACCGAGTGGTTCGAGAATGTGCCGCGCTACAGCGGCATGCAGATCGAGCAGTTTGCCTACTCCCTGCTGACGCGCTCCCAGCGCATCAGCCACGAGAACCTGCGCCTGCGCGACCCCACCTGGCTGGACGGGTACGAACAATGGATGGCACACGGGTCGCCCGATGGTCAGGTACTGGCCGCAGCCGCAACTGTGGCGGGAGCTGGCCGCCGGGTACCACCCATGTTGTTGCCGCTCAGGGTGCGCGGCCTCCAACTGAAAAACCGGATTGTGGTGTCGCCCATGGCCACCTACAGTGCGGTTGAGGGCCTGGTGCAGGACTTTCACCTGGTGCACCTGGGCGCACGTGCGCTGGGTGGTGCCGGGCTGGTGATGGTAGAGATGACCAGCCCCAACGCACACGGGCGGATCACGCCGGCCTGTACCGGGCTATGGAACGATGCCCAGGAAGCCGGGCTGAAACGCATCGTGGATTTTGTGCATGCACAAAGCAGCGCGAAGATTGGTTTGCAGGTCGGCCACAGTGGCCCCAAGGGCTCGACCCAGGTCGGCTGGGAGGAAACCGACGAACCCTTGCCCGCAACCGGGCCGCACCCAAACTGGCCGCTGATTGCTGCCAGTGCAGTGCCGTATGGGGCGCAGAATCAAGTGCCAGCGGCCATGAGCCGTGCCGACATGCTGGTCATCCTGGACCAGTTCGTTGCCTCAGTGCACCGCGCCGTGCGGGCCGGGTTCGACTGGCTGGAGTTGCATTGCGCACACGGCTACCTGCTGTCGAGTTTCATCACGCCGTTGACCAATCTGCGTACCGACGAATACGGCGGTGCCGGGTCTTCGGGCCTGGAAAACCGCTGCCGTTTTCCGTTGGAGGTGTTCCGGGCGCTGCGCGCTGTCTGGCCAGCCGACAAACCCATGAGGGTGCGAATTTCAGCGCACGACTGGGCCCCGGGTGGCCACACGGCGGACGACGCGGTACAGGTCGCCCGGCTTTTCAAGGCGGCAGGTTGCGACATGATCGACGTGTCGTCGGGCCAGACCACCCGCGCCGCCAAGCCGGTTTACGGGCGTATGTACCAGACGCCGTTCTCCGACCGCATCCGCAACGAGGTGGGCATCCAGACCATTGCAGTGGGGGCGATCACCAACGCCGACCAGGCCAACAGCATCATCGCCGCCGGCCGCGCCGACCTGTGTGCCGTGGCGCGGCCGCACCTGGCCGATCCGGCCTGGACATTGCACGAAGCGGCAGCCTTGCAGTCGCGTGCGGTGGACTGGCCCAAGCAGTACCTGAGCGGGCGTGATCAGTTGTACCGCGAGCTGCAGAAGCAGCAGGAGCTGGCAGCGGTCGGCAACAACACCCGGCCAAGCGCTGCCGCTGCCGCCAGCGAAGACGGGCTCTGAGCGTGGACAAGGAAGCGCGCCTGGCAGGCACCACTATCGCCGAACATCCCGAGGCGCTGCGTTTGTGGCTTCGCTTGCTTACCTGCACGCAACTCATAGAAAAGCAGGTACGCGGCGGCTTGCGCGACAAGTTCGACACCACCTTGCCGCGCTTCGACCTGATGGCCCAGCTCGAACGCTCGCGCGAGGGCATGAAGATGAACGAGTTGTCGCGCCGAATGATGGTGACTGGCGGCAACATCACCGGCATTACCGACCAGTTGGTGGCTGAGGATCTGGTGGAGCGTGTTCCGGTTCCGGGGGACCGCCGCGCGTACCGGGTGCGGCTCACTGCCAAAGGCCGCAAGCAGTTTTCCGATATGGCGCAGGAACACGAGGCCTGGGTGGTAGCGGCCTTCGCAGGATTGCATGTGCGGGAGGTCGCCACCTTGCACCGCCTGCTGGGTAAGGTCAAACAACACACACAAACAGCGGCATTGCCGAAGGAAGCAGCATGAAACATTACATCGGTGCGGGTAATCCCATGCACGCAGGCTTCCAGGCCAGCGCCGCCTACCCGGCGCGGCATTTCGCCTGGCAGTTTGAAGCGGGCGTGGGTACCATCACCCTGAACCGCCCAGAGCGCAAAAATCCGCTCACTTTTGATTCCTACGCCGAATTGGTGCAGCTGTTCACTGCACTGCGCCGCAGCAATGATGTGAAAGTGGTGGTGGTGACCGGGGCTGGTGGCAATTTCTGCTCGGGTGGCGATGTGCATGAAATTATTGGCCCGCTCACCAAAATGACCATGCCTGAATTGCTGGAGTTCACCCGCATGACGGGCGACCTGGTCAAGACCATGCGCAACTGCCCGCAGCCCATCATTGGCGCCATCGACGGAATATGTGCTGGCGCGGGTGCGATGATGGCGCTGGCTTGCGACTTGCGCTACGGTGCTGCCGCCACCAGGACCGCGTTCCTGTTCACACGGGTGGGCCTGGCCGGGGCGGACATGGGTGCCTGTGCCTTGTTACCGCGGGTGATCGGCCAGGGCCGGGCCAGCGAGTTGCTGTTTACCGGTCGCGCCATGACCGCCCAGGAGGGGCTCGATTGGGGCTTCTTCAATGCGCTGTACGACAGCGCCGACCTGCTCGCCAAGGCGCAGGCGCTGGCGGCGGAGCTGGCGGGCGGCCCGACGTTTGCGCATGGCATGACCAAGACCATGCTGCAGCAGGAGTGGGCCATGACGATCGAGCAGGCGGTCGAGGCCGAGGCGCAGGC
>JANOCN010000542.1:0-8356 GCA_031412185.1 Betaproteobacteria bacterium
AGCAGTCGTTTGGACAAGCCCTGCTCGAAGTGGTAGCGCAGGAACGTGCGCAAGGTGGCCTGGTTCTTCTCGAACCCGTACGGCCAGTAGTCTTCGCCCATCTCGCGCTTTACCTGCTCGACGTGGGAGGTCAACCACGGCAGCATGGTTTTGAGTGCTGCAGTCTCGTACAGGTCGGCATAACTGCGCCGCTGCGACTCCCACATCGCTTTCATCATCGATTGTGCGATCCAGCGGTTGGCTTCGTATACGTCACGGCGCATCGCCACCGTGTGCATGATGGGAAATATGCCGGTCTCTTTGAAATAGTTGCGTTCCACCGGTTCGTAGTCTTCGAACAGCCGTTTGACGCGCCCACCCCCATTGAGGAAACTGGAGGGCATGCGTGCGGTGTACAGCGCATCAATCTCGCCGTCCAAGAGCATCTGGGCCAGTGTCTGCGTCGGGCCGATGCTCTGCACCTTGATGTTGGCTGGCAAGTCCAGCTTTATCTTCTCGGAGCGCCCAGGCTCCTCTTCGCCACCGGTAAAGTAACTGACGCTGTCCACCGGCACACCGTAATGGTCGGACAGGATTCCGCGTATCCAGACTGGTGCGGTCATCTGGTATTCAGGGTTGCCCACCCGCCTGCCGATCAGATCCTTGGCCTCGCGGATGCCCGCATTGGCATTGATATAAATGCACGAATGGCGGAAAAAACGCGAAGGGAACGCCGGTATCGCCACAAAGGGCCGGTCGGGCTTGAACATCGACACCGTGTACGACGAGAGCGACAACTCGGCCAGGTCGAATTCCTGGTGCCGCAGCATACGGAAGAATGTTTCTTCCACCGGCATGTTGAGGTAGTTCAGGTCGATGCCATCGGGCTGGACACTGCCGTCCATCAACGCCCGCGTGCGGTCGTAGTTCCAGCAGCCAAAAGTGAGTTTGAGTTTGGACAAAGGCCCCTGCTCCTGGTTATTCCGGTTTAATGCCGGCAATCTTGATGGCCTTTGCAAGACGGTCGTTCTCATCCACGATGGCCTTCGCGTAATCCGCTGGTTTGCCCCCTACCGCATCGATACCTGCGTTTGCCAGCACCTGGATCGCCTCGGGTGTTTTGGCGATCTTCTCGATCTCGGCGCTGATGCGCTCAATGGCCGCAGGCGGCGTGCCCGTAGCAGCAAGTACTCCCACAATCACTGCGAAATCAAAACCCGGAATGATTTCGGCAATAGCGGGAACATTTGGCTCCGAACCGGAGCGCGCCGAGGCGTTGGTAGCCAGCAGCTTTACCCGGTTGTCCTTGACAAAACCCGCCAGCGAGGGGCGCGCAGAGAAAGCTACGTCAACCTGACCCCCAATCAGCGCGGGAACCGATTGTGCCGACCCCTTGAAAGGCACGTGTGCTACGTCTATGCCCAGCGCGGCCTTCATGGCTTCCATGGTCAGGTGGTGCGAGCTGCCAATGCCCGACGAACCATAGTTCAGCGTGCCCGGTTTTGCCTTCGCCAGTGCGACGAACTCCTGCAAGGTGTTGACTCCGGTCTTGGGATGCACCGCCAGGTACAGCGGCGCGCGCGCTGCCAGCGACACGGGTACAAAGTCACGCTTGAAGTCATAACTCAAGTTCTTGTAGATGGCGGGGTTGATGGAAAACATCGAGCCATCGGTCACCAGGAATGTGTAGCCATCGGCTGGGCTGGATGCCAGCACCTGCGCCGCCACCACGCCGTTGGCACCGGGTTTGTTGTCCACGAGGACCGATTGGCCGAGCCGATCGCCCAGACGCTGGGCAAAAATACGCGCCACCGTATCGGGCAGACCACCGGCTGAATACGGCACGATGAACTTGATTGGTTTGCTGGGATAAGCCGCTTGCGCCAGTAATTGTGTGGGCAGGGCCAGGGCGCAGGTTGCCAGCAGCACTGCGCTGAACGAAATAATGCGACGTATTTGCATGAGTTGTCTCCTGGAATATATTAACGCGACAGGCAGGTGCTTGCCTACTGGGCAGGTGTGGAATACGAGGGTTCCAGCGCTGGTTCGCTGGAGTCCCACACATACGACACCGGGAACGAGCGCCAATCGATGGTCTTCGGGATGATCGCCTGGAACGAGCAGACTGCGGACGGAACACGCGATGCGCCGGTACCAATTGCCGGCTCACCTTTCTGGAAGGCACGCACTGCATCCAGCATTTGTTTGCGGAACTCGACAATCGCCAGATCACTGGCACCGAGCCTCTCGTGGGTGCGGTCGGCGATAGGTCCCATGGTCACCCACATCGCAATGTCCTGGTTCGGGAAACCGCTGATACCGGTAAAGTTGCCCGCCTTCATGGCGTCCCGATCCTGCCAGAAATGGTTTTCCCGGCTGCGCAAGGGCACGTACTTTTCATCCAGATCCACACCAACCGTCTGGCCGAGAAACTTGCGCCAGGTAGCGGTGTCCGGCGTCTGCGACGCATGGCCCCAGGCGATGAAGTAGAACGCAGTACACGTGTCGTCCATCGGTACGTTGATATTGGCCACGTTGTAGAGATTATTGGGCGGTATCAACACGCTAGTCGGCGCAACAAACACCGTGGAGCGTACATAGTCGTTGACCGCCGCGTTACTGATCGGCCTTCGGATGGCGGCATAACGAAAACCGTAACTGCCACGCTCCACCTGCATGCGCGGTGCCTTGTCGGTCGACGGGCGCAGCCACATGCTGTCAGTGGCTTTGGCGCTGTCCACCCGCGCTGGCACCATGTCGGACGAATGCAGGCTGGAACTGTGCGCCGAATCAATGGCACCTTCAAGAATCTGCGCCCAATTGCAAGGAATGATGGCTTTGGCAATCGTCACGCGCGTATCGGCTGTGGGGGCCCAGGCCGGAGGTTCAAATTCTGGCTGCGCATCGCTGGGGCCCATGTAGGCCCATACAAAACCGCCCCACTCCCTGGTCGGGTAGGCCAGATGTTTGACCTTCTGCGCCATGCCGCTGGCAGCAGGCTCGGACACCATCTCCAGCACATTGCCGAATACGTCCATCTTCCAGCCGTGGTAAAGGCAACGCAGGCCACAATTCTCGTTACGGCCAAATACCAGGGACACACGCCGGTGCGGACAATACTCGTCCATCACACCGACGCGGCCCTCGGTGTCGCGAAACACCACCAGGTCTTCGCCGAACAGTCGCGCCTTGACAGGCGTACCGTCGGGCTCACTCACCTCCTCGATCAGGCACACAGGCGTCCAGTGGCGGCGCATCAATGCGCCCATCGGCGCGTCGCCCGCCACGCGGCACAGCAGATCGTTCTCTTGGCTGGTCAACATACGATTGCCCTTTTCGGTCGGATACTAGAACACTTGCATAACTATTCTTAGGTGGCTAAGATTATTGATGCTGGCCCGGACTGTCAAGCGCTTTTTGACGATCGGGCAACACAGGAGTCCAGACCTTGAGCGTTAATCCTTCCGCATCCGCTTTTGGCGTCGAGCTGCCGTTCTTCGACGTGTTGGTAGCCCAGAAAGCCGCCATTGCCAGGGACACCTGGTGGTTTTCGCTGCACCATCCGCAAGGTCTGCCGTTGCCGGCTTTCACGCCCGGCGCGCATCTGACCGTGCAGGTGCCGGGTGGCGCACGGCGCAACTATTCCTTGTGCAGCGACCCGGCCATCACCGACAGCTACCAGATCGCCGTGAAACGCGACGCACTCGGGCGTGGCGGCTCATTGGCCATGGCAGACCAGGTGCAACCGGGAGACATGCTGCGCATCAGCGCGCCGCGCAATAACTTCGAGTTGCACCCGCGCGCTGCCAGTTTTCTCTTTGTTGCGGGTGGTATCGGTATCACACCGGTGCTGTCGATGATGCGCCACCTGAAGTCGCAAAGGCGCGGCGGATTCAAACTGATCTATTGCACGCGTGACGCGGACAGCACGGCGTTCTTGCAAGAGTTGTCGGGCTCCGAGTTCGCGGGGCAGGTGCAGATCCACCATGACCATGGGGACATGGAGAACGCGTTCGACTTCTGGCCGGTCTTCGAGACGCCTGGCAGTGCCCATGTCTATTGCTGTGGCCCGCGAGGCCTGATGGACGCCGTGGCCGACATGTCGGGGCATTGGCCCACCGGGTCGATCCACTTCGAGAGTTTTGGCGTACCTGCGAATGCCTATGCAGCCAACACAGCGTTTGCCGTGCGTTTGCAGAAGGCTGGTGTGACGCTGGCCGTCAGCGCCGACCAGACCATTCTGGAAGCACTGCGCGCATCTGGCCACCAGGTCCCGAGTTCGTGCGAAAGTGGTACTTGCGGCTCCTGTCGAACCACCTTGCTGGCAGGAGACGCCGAGCACCGTGACATGGTACTCAGCGACGAAGAAAAGCAGACCCAGATTATGGTCTGCGTGTCGCGCGCGAAATCCGGCGAACTGGTGCTGGATCTCTAATGGCCGCCGAGGTGCTGCGCATCGGTGTCGCCGGGCTGGGGCGGGCCTTCACGCTGATGCTGCCTACCTTTACGCAGGACCGCCGCGTCAAACTGGTTGCAGCCGCCGACCCGCTGCCTCAGGCACGCGCACAGTTTGAACGCGACTTCGGCGCAACGACATATGCCGACATCGATGCGCTGTGCGCCGACCCGCAGGTGCAAGTGCTGTACGTGGCCACGCCGCACCAGTTCCATGCCGAGCATGTGCTTGCCGCAGCCGCGCACGAAAAACATGTACTGGTCGAAAAGCCGATGGCCGTCACATTGGCCCAGTGCAGCGCCATGATTGCCGCCACCGCAAGCGCCGGTGTGCACATGGTGGTGGGGCACAGCCACAGTTTCAACAGACCCATTTTGCGCACGCGCGCAATCATCGACAGCGGACGTTACGGCACAGTGAAGATGATCACGGCGATGAACTTCACCGACTTCATGTACCGGCCACGCCGACCCGAAGAACTTGACACCAGCGCGGGTGGGGGTGTCATCCACAGCCAGGCGACACACCAGATCGACATCCTGCGGCTGCTGGGCGGAGGTTTGGTACGCAGTGTGATGGCGCATACGGGTGCATGGGACCCGGCCCGTCCGACTGAAGGGGCCTATCAGGCGTTGCTGCAGTTCGAGGGCGGTGCTTTCGCCAGTGCAAGCTACAGCGGCTACGGGCACTTTGACAGTGATCTGCTGCTGGGCAATATCGGCGAGATGGGCCAGGCCAAACTTCCGCATGACTATGGTGCCGCCCGCAGACGGCTGAGCGGCGCGGCCAATATCGGGGACGAGACGCAGCTCAAAGCTGCGCGTAACTACGGTGGGGCGCTGTACCAGCCAACCCCGGCTGCAGCTGTGCAGCTAGCGCACCAGCACTTCGGCCATATTGTCGTTTGCTGCGAGGGGGCCGACCTGCGGCCCATGGCCACCGGTATCGAGATTTACACCGACGACGCGCAACACGTCGAGGTGTTACCCGCGCCCACCATCGCGCGCAGCGAAGTGATCGACGAATTGTGCGCGGCAGTACTGCAAGGTCGCGTCCCGTTGCACAGCGGGAGCTGGGCCCGCGCAACCACCGAAGTGTGCCTGGGTATGCTGGAGTCCGCACGCAGCCGCAGCCCTCAGCCCATGCAGTTCCAGGTGGCGCCCGCTTGACAACCGAGACCCTCAACATCCTGCACCACTGGCGCGAAGCGGTGCCCGACGACCGCATGGCGCACCTCATACGCGACACCGAGCGCGCGTTCCGGCGGGCATTGCAGAATCGGCTGGCAACGCACCAGGTACCGTTTGGGCACTGGAGTTTTCTACGCATTTTGTGGGCAACCGACGGGCTGACACAAAGGGAACTGAGCGAGCGCGCCGGTGTTATGGAGCCCACCACCTTTGCCGCCATGAAAGCGATGGAGTCATTGGGCTACATCCGGCGCGAACAGCTTCCGACCAACAAGAAGAATGTCTATGTGCACCTGACCGCTGCCGGGCGGGCACTCAAGAAGCGCCTGGTTCCGCTGGCCGAAGAAGCCAATCAGGTCAGCGTTGCTGCGCTGGATCCGTCCGACCTGGCCACCACGCGTCGGGTGCTGCTGGCCATGATTGAAAACCTGGCGCGGGATGAGCTGCTGCAGGCACCGGCAACACGCAGCAAGGCACCCATGCCAAACAAGCGAAGCAAGTAGCAGGCGCACAAGGGAGACGCCGCCGCATCCCGGGTTTGGGCGCACCCAGCAGGCAGCTCGGTATGGCGTATCCGTCAGACCAGCCGACGGTCCTGCATCCAAGCCAGGCAAGTTTGTGTTGCCTGCGCCAGCAGCTCCGGCTGGCCCACGAAATAGTGGTTGGCCCCCTTCAGGCACACCATGGTCTTGTCGACGCTGGCGCAGGCGTCAAAGATGCGCCGGGTATGAGGTTGGGGTACGGCGTCGTCGGCACTGTGTTCTATCGCCAACATGGGCACCGATATGCGCGCCGCAGACTTTTCGCCGTGGGCGTTGGTATCGTCTGGTGACCACTGCGACAACCAGGAACGCAGGGTGGAAAACCGGGCCGAACCTACCGGGCCGGTGTTCACTGTTTCCGGGTGGCCCATGAAGCAGGTGCCGACAGGGCGGTCGTTGGGGTCGATGCTGGCATCCAGGAATCGCGGCTCGGCCATGGTGCGGTGGGTCACAAATCCGCGCTCCATTTCCAACCCGCCCTTGCTGCGCAAATGTGCCAGTGTTTCCTTGACCCAGGCGGTGCGCTTGCGCAAGCGCACAAGTTGCGCAGCGCGGTAACGGCTCAGGAAGTCGGCGGAGAACGGTGGCCGGTTATCCGGGTGGTAGAGGTCAAGTGCCTGGTCCCGCAGATCGGGGTTGTTTTCGTCCAGCACCGAAGGATCGATCCAGTCAGTAAGCACCACCGCACGCGACAGATGGGCAGCCTGGAAAATAAACGCGTCGGCGGGTATGAGGTTGGCGGCCATGATGGTGCACGGGTCGCCCGCTGGTGTGTGGGTCACATTTGGGCTTTCGGCCTGTGACTGGTAGAACAAGGCCAACGACCCTCCGCCCGACCACCCGGCCATGACGATCTTTTCATAGCCCCACACCTGACGCGCGTGGCGCACATAGGCTCCAAGATCGACTACTACGTTCTCCATGATCAGCGCGGTGTCATTGCGCGCATAACGGCTGCCGGCACACAAAACGTGCAGACCGCGTTCGGCCATGGCACGTGGCATCGGCAGCAATTGCAGCGTGGACGCCGGGTGCATGTAGATCAGCAAGGTGCCTGACGGCCGGTTATGCGGCAGGTAGCGGATGCCTTCCAGATTCACCACACCCTGGTTGCCGGCAAATCCGTAAACGTCCTTGAAGGCCGATTTCTCGGCGTATTTCACGTGCACCCATTCGGCCTGTACGTCATATTTCTCAGGACGGGAAGACATTGCTGCTACTCCTTCGCGGGCCGTCGCCGAAGCACCGGATCAGTGGGCTGCAAGCCGTGCTCGTTTCTCGCGGGTCCAGGCGTCGCAGTCTGCGCGCGCATCGCGCCGGAACACGCCCAGTTGTTCTGCGCTGGACATGGTGAGCGTCAGCTCCAGCCGGATACCGTTGGGGTCAAAGAAATAGATCGAATGGACAAATCCGTCGTGCGACACCGGGCCGATCACCGGCACACCGGCATGTTCCAGCCGCCGCTTGGCTTCGTCCACCTTGGCCGCAGATTCGACCTTGAGCGCCAGGTGGTTGACCCAGCGTGGTGTATCCGGCCACGGTTCCACCGCTTTGCCGTCGCCCAGGTCAAAAAAGGCCACACAACTGCCGTCGGTTAGCTCAAAAAACAGATGGACAAACGGGCAGGCTTCGCCAGTACTCGGCACCGAGTCTTCGCGTACCACGTGCACCAGCGGCAGGCCCAGCAGGTCCTCGTAGAAGTGGCGGGTCTCTTCGGCGTCGCGGCAGCGGTAGGCGATATGGTGCAGACCGTTGACGGGTACAAATTTTTCCATGTTTTCCTCCTCAGGTTTCAAGGCCACGGCACAGCGGCAGGTGCGCCGTTATTTTCCCCAGCCACGCCGCGTCGGACGACAACGACCGCAGCTCAGCCAGCGCCTCGTCGCGCGTCTGGGTCCAGCGCTCGAGCACCTGCACGTCCTCGCCATCCTGCGCCTGGTACGAAAACTCCAGGCGGATGCCGTTCGGGTCGAAGAAATACACCGACCAGGTCCCGGCCCCTACAAGTATCGGCCCGACCATCGGCACACCCGCATCCTGCAGCCGCGCCGTGAGCTGGTGAAACCGCTCTTCGGTGGCGGTAAAGGAGCAATGTTGCATGGCAGCCAGCGCGTCGCGGTCGCCGGGCTGCTTGGCTCCCTTGGGCATCTCGAAAAAAGCCACCATGGTGTCGCCACCGGCATCAAAAA
>JANOCN010000543.1:0-7290 GCA_031412185.1 Betaproteobacteria bacterium
GGTACTGGGCGTACCGGACAAACCTGGCATCGCGTACCAGATCCTGGGCCCGATCTCCGACGCCAATATCGACGTGGACGTGATCATCCAGAACCTCAGCAAAGACGGCAAGACCGACTTCAGCTTCACCGTCAACCGGGGCGACTACGCCAAAGCGGTGGACCTGCTCAAGTCCAAACTCATGGTCGGCCTGGGGGCGGTGGACGTGGTGGGTGACACCAAAATATGCAAGGTATCCATCGTCGGTATCGGCATGCGCAGCCATGTGGGTGTGGCCAGCCGCATGTTCCGCGTGCTGGCCGAGGAGGGCATCAATATCCAGATGATCTCGACCAGCGAAATCAAGACCTCGGTGGTGATCGACGAGACGTACATGGAGCTGGCAGTGCGTGCACTGCACAAGGCGTTTGACCTGGACCAGCTGCCGGCAGACCGGGTGGGCTAAGTGGCCCAATTAACAACCGCCTGCACTCGTGACATAATCCAACCCGAGCCAAAGTTGACAGGAAACGTGACCGAGCGGCCGAAGGTGCTCCCCTGCTAAGGGAGTATGGGGTGTAGAGCCTCATCGAGGGTTCGAATCCCTCCGTTTCCGCCAAGTGCGCGTGGTTGGGCTTCCTTGGAAGTCCAGCACAACCCCAAAAAGCCCCGCAATTGAACAGGTTACGGGGCTTTTTGCGTTTTGAGCTTCGCCATGGTTCTAGTCAATTCGCCTTGCGCGCACCGGGGTTGTGCACCGCGCTGTCGCCGCGAACTTCTCAAGTCTTCAGGAAATCCAGGAGGTAGGCTGCCACCTGCGCTGCCGCTTCGCGTTGCGGAAAGTGCCCCACGCCGTCCAGCACCTGCCGCTGGTACCGCCCGCTGAAAAAGCGATCCTTGCCGGCTGACGTATCCGGGTGGTTGACCGTGTCCGCACCGCCGTGCAGTACCAGCGTTGGCAGCGCCAGCACGGGGGCCGGATTCAGTGCCGTTTCGTCGGCATCGTAAGTTGGGTCGCCTGCCGCGTGGCCCCAGCGGTGGCGGTACGAGTGCAGGGTGACGTCGGGCCAGTCGGGGTTGTCGAAGGTTTGCGCGGTCGCCAGGAATTCTTCTTCCGTGTACCAGCCGATCGGCGACCAGGTATCCCACATGAGGCGCGCGAACGCGCGGCCGTCGTCGCGCACGGTGCGTTCGCCGCGCGGCGTGGCCATGTACCAGTGGTACCAGTAGTTCCGCGCCTGCGACAGGCTGAGCGCCTGGTCGGGGCGGTTGGTGCCGTAGCCCACCGAGAGCAGGGCCAGGTGGCTCGCAACACCTGGGCGCAGGCCGCAAGCGTTCGCCGCGGCGCGCGCGCCCCAGTCGTGGCCGACCAGCGCTGGCCGGTGCAGGCCGAGCGCACCGACGAACTCCAGCAAGTCCCGCCCAAGGGCCGACAGCTGGCCGGTGCGAGGAGTAGCCTCGTGAAGGAAACGGGTCGGCGAGAAACCACGCAGTGCCGGCACCAGCACGCGCCAGCCCGCCTGTGCCAGTACCGGGCTCACGCTGGCCCAGCAGCGGGGGCTGTCCGGCCAGCCATGCAGCAGCACCACGGTGCGTGCTGCGCCGGGGTTCCAGTCTTCGTACGCGACGCGCAGCAGGGACGTATCGACGGTTTTCATTACCAGGGTTTTCATTGCCAAAGTCGCAGCCTCCATGGTGCCTGATCGGGGCCCCGCTGATCCACTCAACCAGAAATCGAAAGTTGCGCTTTCAGAACGCGATGCTGAATCTTGCCGGTGGCTGTGCGCGGCATCTCCGCGTCGGCGATGAAGCTCACGGACGTGGGGCATTTGAAGCCCGCTAGCCGCTGCCTGGACCAGGCCCGCACTTCCTCCGCCGTCGACGACTGCCCTTCGTGCAGGACAACCACGGCGTGCACGGCTTCGCCCCACTTGGGGTGGGCGACGCCGATGACAGCGACGTCCTTCACCTTCGGCAAGGCCCCGAGCACGCTTTCCACCTCGGATGGATACACATTCTCGCCACCGCTGATGATCATGTTGCTCTTCCGGTCGACCAGCCAGATGTAGCCGTCGCCGTCGCGTCGGGCCATGTCGCCGACCGAACTCCAGTCGCCGCGAAAGGCTTCGGCCGTTTTCTCCGGGCTCTTCCAGTAGCCGTCGAACACATAGGCAGTGCGTGCGTAGAGCTCACCAACCTCGCCGTCCAGCACCTCGTCACCGCTTTCGTCAAGGATACGGATCGGACCGCTTCCGGCCCATTCGCGGCCGACCGAGCCGAGCCGGTCAATCTGTTCGTTCGGCCGCAGCAGTGTCACCCATCCGTGCTCGGTCGACCCATACAGCTCGTAGAGCTTGCTGTTGCGGAACAGCTCCAGGATTCCCAGTTTGGTGTCTTTGCGTGCCGGGGCCGAAGAGATGAGCAGCTTGCCGACACTGCTCAGATCGTAACGGCGCTTCAATTCCGGGGGCAGCGACAGCAACATGATGTAGTGCGTAGGCACGAGCGAGGTAAAAGTCACCCTGTCCTGGGCCAGCGTCGCCAGCAGGGCCTCCGGGTCGAAGCTGCGACTGTCGTCCACGATGCAGGTGGCACCCAGGTGAATAAAGGTCGTGGCGAAATACAGCGAGTTCGCATGGCACAGGGGCATCACCAGCAGCCCGGTGTCGTCGCGTGTGAAACCCATCTCCAGGGCTGTGGCCAGCGCGATCAGGCTGCTTCCGCCGTGGCTGCGCATGGCGCCCTTGGGGCGACCGGTGGTGCCCGACGTATACATCAGCGCACACAGGTCGTCCGGGTGCACTGCCCCGAACCTGGTCTCGGCGTTGCCTGAAGCAACTACGTCTTCGTAAGCCAACCATGTCGGAGTCGGCGCTGCACCGATGACGACGAAACGGCTGGCGCAAAGCGGAATCTCGTCGCGGACCGTGTCCAGGGTTGCGCAGAACTCGGCCCCGGCGATCACCGCCGTGGCTTCGGCATGGCCCGCGATGTAGGCGATCTCGGCGGCGGTGAGTCGGAAGTTGATAGGTACGGCCACCAGGCCGGCGCGCGCGAGCGCGACGTAGATTTCCATCCACTCCAGGCAGTTGGTGGCCACCACGGCGACGCGGTCGCACTTGGCGAGGCCCAGCGCCAGCAGGCCGGCGGCAAGGCGCGCGGCGCGCTGGTCCCACTCGGCGTACGTCAGGGTTCGCTGCGAGTCCCGCGCGCCGGCCTTGCGCGGAGTCAGGCGGGCATGGGTGGCCACCGCATCGGAAATGGTAAGCAGTTTCGTCATGGCAAGGAATTCTCGCTACAAATAAGGTGTATTCTGTATTCAGTGTTCATATAATACCTGCCATGGTGGCTTTTGCAAAGTGCTACCCATCCACAGGAGATATCCCATGCCGATCCAGCCCCTCAGCGAGCAATCTTCCGCCGCCGTCATCGCGCGGTTCCTGAAGCAGCGTGGCGTGCAGCGTGTCTACGCCCTGTGCGGCGGGCACATCATGCCGATCTGGATGCGGCTCGATACCGAAGGCATTCGTATAATCGACGTGCGCGACGAGCGAGCCGCCGTCTACATGGCCCATGCTGAAGCACAGTTGACCGGCGGCTTCGGTGTTGCGCTGGTTACCGCCGGACCTGGGGTGACCAACGCCATGACGGGAATCGCCAACGCACATGTAGCGCGCGTGCCGGTGCTAATTCTTTCGGGAGTGCCGCCTCGTGCGCAGGAGAACCGGGGCGCTTTGCAGGACATGGTGCACACGGACCTGGTGCGTTCGATCACCCGTTACGCCCGCACGGTGCGGGAGCCGTCGCTGGTGCTGCAGGAGCTTGACCAGGCGGTCTCGCGCGCCCTCGGGCAGGGCGGGGACCCGGGTCCGGTGTACCTGGACTTTCCGGTGGACACGCTGCGGGCCGAGGTGCCGCAAGCGGTGCAGCTACCGGAGCATTTTCTGCCCAGGCCGGCGCCCCGCACGGCGCCCGACGCTGCCGCCGTGCGCGCGGCGGTCGACCTGTTGTGGACGGCCAAACGCCCCCTGTTCATCTCGGGGCGCGGCGCCCAGGGCGCTGGAGACGTGCTCTGCACGCTTCTGACCCGGCTGACTGCAGCCTATCTCGATACAGGCGAGAGCCGCGGGCTCGTCCCCGAGAGTCACCCGGCGGTTGTCGGAGCGATGCGCGGCAGCGTGATGGGTCAGGCCGACCTGGTGGTGACCGTGGGGCGGCGTCTGGACTTCCAGCTCGCATACGGATCACCGGCGGTGTTCGGCAGTGCCCGATTCCTGCGCATCGCCGACGCTTCGTCCGAGTTGAGCGACAACCGCCGCGGCGCGGTTGAGCTGTTCGCCACACCCGAGTTGGCGCTACAAGCCATCCTTGCTGCCGCTGGCGACCGCTCCCCCGCCACAGAGCCAGGATGGGCCGCCAATCTGCGCGCCAAACACGAGGAGCGATCCGACAAGCTGGTGGCCAGCATGCGCAGCGCACCGCCGGGCGCGGACGGGCGCATGCACCCCAAGCGCGTGCTCGCTGCGCTGCGCGAGCAGCTACCACCGGATGCGGTGGTGGTCGCCGATGGCGGCGACTTCCTGAGCTTCGCCCGAGTCGGGCTGCCCGCCTCGACCTACCTCGATCCGGGCCCGCTCGGCTGCATTGGCGTCGGCACGCCTTTTGGTATCGCGGCTAGTCTGGCCTGTCCGGATCGCACGGTTGTGGTCGCCACCGGGGATGGAGCCTTCGGATTCAATGCCATGGAGATGGATACGGCGGTGCGCCACCAGGCGCCGGTGCTGGTGGTCGTGGCCAACAACGGCGCGTGGGCGATCGAGGTTCGCGACCAGCAGGAGACCCACGGCAAGGTCGTGGGCACGAGGCTGCAATTCGCCGACCACGCGGCGATGGCACGCGCCTTCGGCATGTACGCGGAACGTGTTGAGAAACCAGAGGACCTGCCCGGCGCCATTCGCCGCGCCTTGGCGCACAGGCCGGCGCTGCTCGACGTCGTGGTGACACCGGAGGCTGTGTCTTCCGATGCCAAATCTGGCCTGGCATGGGTGCCGGACCTGCAGCCCCTGGCGGCCTGGGACGATGCCGAAAGACGCTGGCGCAACGGCGGATAACATTGCTTGCATGAAAACCCTCGCCGTCCAGCCCGGCCTCGTGCAGCAGGTCCAGGACGCGATCCTGGCCGAGATCGCCTCTGGCAAGCTGCCGCCCGGCTCGCGCATTATTCAGGAGCAGATCGCGCAGGAACTCGGCGTATCGCGCCAGCCGGTCCAGCAGGCCCTTTTGGTACTGCGCAATCTGCGTGTGCTACGCGAGGCACCGGGGCGTGGATTGCAGGTGGCCGATCTTGACCTCGACCACGTGCGCAACATGTACGACATGCGATCGGTGATCGAGGGGCTGGCCTTCTGCAAGGCGGCGGACCGCAACGCCGCGCGTGCGGCGCAGGAGGGTCCGTCACTGATCACAGCCGGGCGCAAGGCGGTCGCACGCGGTTCGGTCGCCGCGATGATCGCGGCCGACATCGCGTTTCATGATTTCGTCTACGCGCTTTCCGAGAATCCGCTGATTGCGTCGGCCATGGAAACCCACTGGACCAACACGCAGCGCGTGATGGGCGAGGTGCTCCTGCGAGATGAGCGCCCGCGCGACATCTGGGATCAACACGAGGCCCTGCTCAAGGTAGTCATCGCTGGCGACGGCAAGAAGGCAGAGAAACTGGCCCGCCAACACATCGAGCAAGCGGCGGACTTCATGATCAAGCGGCTGAGCCGCCGGGAACAGGGCTGAGAGCGCAAGTTGAAGTTCGGAGCGCTCAGCGGGCGCGCCGGTACAACTCGCACCAATGCTTAAGCCGCTGCGCGTGCTCTGGCCGCACCTGTTCCCACGTAAAGCATTGGGCGTCACGCGGGCAAAAAGTAACATATTATTGACTGAGATAGGCCATAGCACTAAACTATATGTTATGACTAGAGCATCCTCTGCGCTCACCCAGATGCCTCCATCGACTGTCGCGGCGCTTGAGCAGCTCGGGGCCGACCTGGCAGTGGCAAGGCTTCGCCGCAAGGAGTCGCTCAAAACGTGGGCCAAGCGAATTGGGATAAGCGTCCCCACGCTTTTACGCCTGGAGGCCGGCCAGCCCAGCGTGAGCCTTGGTGTGCTTTCGACCGCACTATGGCTGATTGGCCGGGACAGCGCGCTGGCGACTTTGGCAACGCCAAGGGAAGACCGGGGCGCGCTCGAGCTGGACGTGCGTGAGGCCGAGGCACTTGGCATGGCGCGGGTGCGCGCGACGACCCAGGCGAAGATGCAAAAGGCCGCGCTACGGCAGAATCGACACGATGGTGCGGCCCGGGAGCGCGCACCTGGCAAGGCACAGGGGAATCAAGGCACATGAGGCACGCTGGGGCGAGCGCGTCATCCAGTACCTCGACAGACCCGCGCGTTTGTCCCTCATGGAGTATCTGTTCTATGCCGGCGATGACCGTTTTGGGGCACTGGGCGTATCGACGTCAGCCGAAACCTACGTGCCGCGCACCAGCAGTCCGCTTCCGCGGCTTACCCAAGCGCAGCGTTTAAGTGAAATCGTCCATAAGGTCAGTGCCAAGGAGCCGGTCAACGAGGTCGAGCGCAAGATGTTGTCGGCCGGCGGCAGCTTCGGCGGGGCCAAGCCCAAGGCGCTCATCGACATCGCTGGTGAGCAGTGGGTCATCAAATTTTTCAACAATGAGCCCATTGACGTGCCACTTGTCGAGCACGCGTCGATGACGCTTGCCAAGCTGGCCGACATCACGGTTGCCGAGACGCAACTGGTAGCGCTCGTCGGTGAACACGCGCTGGCAGTGCGCCGTTACGACAGAAAAGGCCTGATGCGCATCCATTGCATCTCTGCAGGCACCGCGTTGCGCGCCCAGACCGTCGCAGGGCAGGAGCCTGAGCTCGGCTACCCGGGTCTTGCGCAGTTGCTGCGGCGCGCCGGCATCGCGCAAGATGGCCGCAACCTGCTCGACATGCAGGAGCTCTTTCGCCGCATGGTGTTCAACATCCTGATCGACAACACCGACGACCACGAGAAGAACCATGCACTGATGGTGGTCGAGCCAACACTGCAGGGAAGGTATCGGCTGGCCCCTGCATACGACGTGCTGACCACGAATTCAGGTCAGGGGTACCAGGAGTTCATTGTCGGAACTGACCAGCGGGATTCAACGCTCGTGAATGCCTTGTCGCAGTGCGAACTTTTCGGCTACCCCCCGGCGCAGGCCGCCGCCGCTGTTGCACGCGTCATCAAAGTGGTAGACGGGTGGCGCGAGC
>JANOCN010000544.1:0-3727 GCA_031412185.1 Betaproteobacteria bacterium
CCCCACAACTGCATGGCTGCGGCAATGTGCAGCAGCTAAAGGCGGGCATCGACATGCTGGACGTGGGGGCGCAATACCAGCGCCTGCCAGGCCTGAACTCGGCGCTGCGCGCCAGCCTGGCCCTGCTGCGATGGCTGCGCCGCCCAGTTCGACCGCCTGGCGCAGGCTCAGCGCCCGTAACCAACCTGGCCGCAGCAGCGCAGGCCGAAGCCATGGACGGTTTCACCATCGACAGCGAATTGGCCCATCGGCACTTGAGTGCGCCAAGCCGCTGGGTAAGCCAGGCGGCCCCGCGCGGGCGCAATGTTGCGCTGCGCAGGCGCAACTACCGCCTGTTCGCGGAGGCGCTGTCAGCGCACAGCGGTATGCGGCCGCTTCTACCGGGCTTGCCCGAGCATTGCGCGCCGTATGTTTTTCCGCTGTGGGTGCAAACGCCCGACCCGGGCTACAGCCAGCTTCGGGCGATGCATTTCCCGGTGTCGCGCTGGGACCGCCTGTGGCCCAGCGTGCCGACGCTCGATGGCGATGTGGGCATTGGCTGGTCGCACCACATGCTGCAGCTGGCCTGCCACCAGGACTTGAGCACCGAAGACGTGGCACGCATGGCAAAGGTCGTTGTGTCGATATTTGCCACGCAACAAACCTGAGTCATGTCCCCCCTTTACGCATCTCTTTTAACCCGACAATAGCCAGTTGACTACTTCCCACCCACCCATTGCGTCCGTAGCAGGCCACCCATGACCTGGCAGACATTTCCGCTTCAACGCTTTGCTGAATTTTCTGCCCGCTGGGACGACCTGCAACGCCAATGCGGCGACCTGCCGTTTCTCGAGTCGGCTTTTCTTGCGCCGCTGCTGACTGAGTTTGGCACCGGCAAAGAAGTGCTGGTTGCCGACGTGCACAACGGTCAATGGCGCTGTGCTTGCATGCTGACGCCGGGGCGCTACGGTTCGTGGGAAACCTTCCAGCCATCGCAATTGCCGCTGGGGGCGTTTGTGGGGCCACTCCAAAGCCAGGCCGACGCGCAGTGGGTGCGGGAACTCGATGGCTTGATTCGGACATTGCCCGGCCTGCCAGTCAGCATTGGCCTGACGCAACTCGACAGCCGGTTCCACCCCCGCCCAGCCGACGCGCCGCAGCGCCGGGCGCAAGACTACATCGACACCGCGTGGGTGGATGTGGCCGGCACGTTTGACGCCTACTGGGAGCAGCGTGGCAAAAACCTAAAACTCAACACCCGCAAGCAGCGCAACAAGTTGCAGACCGACAGCGTGGCGGCGGTGCTGGAATGTATTTCCCAGCCGCAAGACGTAGCCCAGGCGATGGTCGACTACGGCATGCTCGAGAGCGCGGGCTGGAAGGCGGCCAATGGCACCGCCGTTGCACCCGGCAATGCGCAAGGGCGCTTCTACCAGAAGATGCTGGAGAACTTTTGCGCCCAGGGCCGCGGCCGCATCTACCGCTACCGCTTCAACGACAAAGTGGTGTCGATGGACTTGTGCATCGTCAGCGGGCCGGTCATCGTGGTGCTGAAAACCGCCTACGACGAATCGTACAAGGCGGTTTCACCGTCCACCCTGATGCGCCAGGACGAGTTTCGTGCCTTGTTCGACGAAGGTGTGTTCCAGCGCATCGAGTTCTATGGCAAGGTGATGGAGTGGCACACCCGCTGGACCGACACGTCGCGCAGCATCTACCACCTGACCCACTACCGCCTGCCGCTGCTGCTCACGCTGCACCGCAAGCTCGCCGACTGGCGCGCAAGGCAAGCCGCAGCCGCTGCGCCAGCGCTCTGAACTCCAGTACCTCACCGCACTTCACTGCGCCCCTATTCATGTCTGCTTCCCGCATTGCCGTTGTTATTCCGCATTACCAGAAAAAGCCCGGTTTGCTCGGCGTGGCCCTGCGCTCGGTGTTCGCCCAGAGCCTGGCAGCGCAGGTGCACGTGGTAGTGGTGGACGACGAGTCGCCGGTATCGGCAGAGAGTGAGGTGGCATTGCTGCCTGAGCTGCCGCGCGACCAGATCACGATCATCCGCCAGAAAAACGGGGGTGCGGGGTCGGCGCGCAACAAGGCCTTGGGCAACGTGCCGGCCGGTACCGAGTTCGTGGCTTTCCTCGACTCCGACGATTCATGGCGCGCAGGCCACCTGGAGAACGCCTTGGCGGCGCTGGAGCAGGGCTTTGACGGCTACTTTGCCGACTGGTGGTCGTACAACTTTCCCGAGCAAACCAACTTCCAGCGTATCCAGGCGTTGCGTGCCGAAGACCACACGGCCGTGGCCGGTGCCAAATCGAGTTACGCCCTGGGTGTCACACCCATCGAGCACATCATCAAGGACGGCGGTGGGGTGATTCAAACCTCCACGGTTGTCTACCGCTTTCACAAGTATCCGGCGCTGCGTTTCCGGGAGCAGTTCTACAACGGGCAAGACTTCTTCTTCTGGATGGACCTGGGCGAGCTGGGTGCGAAGTTTGTCTTTTCGTTCGAGGTCGATTGCGACAACGGCGAAGGCATCAACATCTACCAGGGTGCAGGGTGGGGTACCGAGCGCTCGTTGCAGCGCCTGCGCAACGAGCTGTTTGTCTGGACTTCGGCGCGCAAGTTCTACGCCATGAGCCCGGCCCTGCGCGCTGCCAACAAACGCACCATCCGCAACTTGCAGGAGGGCGTGGTGCGCGACCTGCTGCACCGCGTTCGCCACGCGCGGCCGGTCTCGGGCAAACTGCTGAAAGACATCATCCGGATGGACCCCTTCTTCCTGGCGCTGGTGCCGTGGGTACCGGTCAAAGTGGTGTTGAACAAGTTGCGCGGCCGTGGGCAGTAGCAAGAATTCCAGGGCAATGCGGTGGCGCATCGCACCCGTCGCAGGTGATTGCACGTGATTGAAGAAAACACCAGCGAACTGTCGTCGTTGACCGGGGGGTTGGAGAGGTCTCACCCCGCTGGCTCAGCACGCCGGGCCATGGTTTTTTCTTTCGCGCAGCGTTACCTGGCCTTCGCGATCCAGCTCGGCACGTCGATTTTTCTGGCGCGTTTGCTCACGCCGCACGAGACCGGTATTTTTTCGCTGGCAGCAGCAGCCGTGGCCGTTGGCGCGGTGCTGCGCCAGTTTGGTACCAGCGACTACGTGGTCAGCGAAAAGCACCTGTCTGCCGGAAAACTTCGTGCCGCCTACACCCTGACGCTGGGGTTCGCCTGGGCGGTGGCGGCGATCCTGGTCGCGGTTGCTTACCCGCTGGCAAACTACTACGATGAGCCCGGCGTGGCAGACGTCATGCATGTGTTGAGCCTCAACTTCCTGCTGGTGCCGCTCGGGTCCACGTCGGTGGCGCTGCTCAGCAAAGCGTTGCGGTTCGACACGCTGTTCTGGATTCAGACCAGCTCCGAACTGGTGGCCGCCGCCGTCACCGTGTTGTGTGCGCTCAATGGGTTGAGCTACCTGAGCCCCGCTTGGGGATCGGTGGCTGGTATCGGCACCACCGTGCTGCTGCTGTTTGCCCGTAAACCCGGGTCAGTGTTCATGTTGCCGGGCTTTGGCAACCTGCGTCACGTGTTGAGGTTCGGCGGCACACTTACCTTGGCACGGATCGTCGAGAGTGTGGCCAACCGCAGCAGTGACTTCGTCGTGAGTGGGATGCTGGGCTTTCACGCCAGTGGTTTGCTGAGCAAGGCCAGCAGCCTGAATGGCGGGTTTTACGCATTTTTCGCCTCGGCTGTTGTTAGT
>JANOCN010000545.1:0-4870 GCA_031412185.1 Betaproteobacteria bacterium
CCCTGGCCAAAGAAGAATTGATTGAAATGAGCGGCTTGATCACCGAGGTGCTGCCGGATTCGCGTTTTCGCGTAACGCTGGACAACGGCCACCAACTGGTGGCATACACCGGCGGAAAAATGCGCAAGCACCATATCCGCATCATCGCGGGCGACAAAGTATCGATCGAACTCTCACCTTACGACCTCAGCAAGGGCCGCATCACCTTCCGCCACATCGCCGGCCGGGGACCCGGTCCGCAGCGCTAGGAGCCTGTCGGGCATGCGGTACATCAACCCCGCGCCAGGGCACGGGTCAGTAGAGGACCACGCCGCGTATTGACTCGCCGCGTTTCATCAGGTCGAACCCCTTGTTGATATCTTCGAGCGGCATGGTGTGGGTGATCAGATCGTCAATATTGATCTTTCCTTCCATGTACCAGTCGACAATCTTC
Source organism: Betaproteobacteria bacterium (assembly GCA_031412185.1). GTDB lineage: Bacteria > Pseudomonadota > Gammaproteobacteria > Burkholderiales > Burkholderiaceae_C > CAISIP01. Next base: position 434 of record JANOCN010000545.1, read on the forward strand.
GGTACATCTGTACGGCCTCTTGCGCCGCCAAAGGCCGACCCTTCCCACTTGCGGCCAGTCACCAGCTGAAAGGGGCGTGTACTGATCTCGGCCCCGGCCTCGGCCACACCAATGATGATGCTCCGGCCCCAGCCCTTGTGGGTGCACTCAAGTGCCTGGCGCATCACCCGGGTATTGCCGATGCACTCGAAACTGTAGTCTGCCCCACCATCGGTAAGCTGCACAATGCGGTCCACCACGTTGCCCCCAGACGCTTCCAGCTCCTTCGGGTTGATGAAGTGTGTCATGCCGAACTTGCGCGCCATTTGCTCACGTGCGGGGTTGATGTCCACCCCAATAACCTTGTCGGCCCCGACCATGCGTGCGCCCTGGATCACGTTCAGGCCAATGCCACCCAAGCCAAATACCACCACATTGGCACCTGCCTCTACCTTCGCCGTAAACAGTACGGCGCCGATACCCGTGGTCACGCCACAGCCGATGTAACACACCTTGTCGAACGGCGCATCGCTGCGAATTTTGGCGAGTGATATTTCGGGCACCACGGTGTAGTTGCTGAATGTCGAGGTGCCCATGTAGTGAAAGATGGGTTTGCCGTCCAGGCTGAAACGGCTGGTGGCGTCGGGCATCAGCCCCTTGCCCTGGGTGCCACGGATCAACTGGCACAGATTGGTCTTGCGCGACAGGCAGAACTTGCATTGCCGACATTCCGGCGTGTACAGCGGAATGACATGGTCGCCTTGGCGCAGCGTGGTAACGCCCGGTCCGACATCGACTACAACCCCGGCACCCTCATGCCCGAGGATAGCCGGGAACAGACCTTCCGGATCGGCCCCTGACAGGGTGTAGTAATCGGTATGGCAGATTCCGGTGGCCTTGATTTCGACCAGCACCTCGCCAAATTTCGGGCCGTCCAGATCAACCGTTTCTATGCTCAGGGGAGACCCCGATTTCCAGGCGATGGCGGCTTTGGTTTTCATGATGTCGGCTCAGCTTGGTTATGGAGCACAAACTATATCCGCAGTTGCCGACGCACCCGGCGCGGCCCGGACAAACAGCGTTGCGTCGGCAGTTTTAAGCCGCAGGCGGTGGCTATACTGGCGCTTTCCCCATCGTCATGAGGTCTGTGTGGAACTCTCAACCAGCTACCTGGGTTCGGTGCTTGTCCTGGCTGTGCACGGACGACTTGACCATGCGCATGCGAAGGAGTTCGAGTCTGCACTGGCACCGCATCTGGCCGTCTGTACGGCCGCTGGTTCGCCGGTGCTGCTGGATTTTTCCGGTGTTCCCTATATCAGCAGTGTGGGGCTTCGGGTATTGCTGCTGGCCGCCAAGCAGGTCAAGGCTCAGCAAGGGCGCATCGCCATCGCATCACTCTCACCGATCGTGACCGAGGTGTTCCAGGTTAGCCACTTCAACCTGGTCTTGAAGGTATATCCCGACGCCGCTGCCGCTGCGGCCGAATGGGGCACAGGCAGAGCCAAATGAAGGTCAAACTCTGGGGCACACGCGGTTCGATTCCGGTCTCGCTGACTGCGCCGGATGTGCGGGCCAAGATTGTTGCTGCGTTGCGCGGTGCGCAGGGGCGTGATCTCGACGCGCCAGAGGCGCTGGAAGCCTACGTGGACGGTCTCGGGTTTGATATCGCTGGAACATTTGGCGGGCACTCTAGTTGTGTGCAAGTCGATACCGGTGGACTGGAACATTTCATCCTGGACCTGGGCACGGGCGTACGCCCACTGGGCCAGCGTATGCTTGAGCGTTTCGGTGCCGGGGTGCCTCAGACCTACCATGTATTCATGTCCCATCTGCATTGGGACCACATCATGGGTCTGCCGTTTTTTACGCCGGTCTATATCCCCGGCAACCGGATCGTCGTGCACAGCTGCCATCCCCATGTAGAGTTTGCGCTGCGGCGCCAACAGGCCGAGCCGTCGTTCCCGGTTCGTTTTGACTACTTTTCTGCGCGTTTCGAGTTTGACGTCATGAAGCCAGGGCAAACGGTCGATATTGACGGCACGCTGGTTACCGCACACGCCCAGCGCCATGCCGGCGACTCGTACGGGTGGCGCTTTGAGCGTAATGGCAAGCGGCTGGTGTACACCACCGACTCCGAACACCGCCTGGAAGATGATACCGAGCGCGCCGGTTTCATTGAGTTCTTCGACCGAGCCGACGTGGTGATATTCGACGCCATGTATTCATTGGCAGATGCGATTTCTGTCAAGGCGGACTGGGGACACTCGAGCAATATTGTGGGGGTTGAGTTGTGCCAGGCGGCGCGGGTGCGCAAGTTGGTGCTGTTCCACCATGAACCGGCCTACACCGACACCCAGATTGCGCAGGTGCTGCAGGAAACGCAGCGTTTCGAGCAGATTACCCGCGACGGCCACGCGCTGGAAGTGCTGTCGGCCTGGGATGGTCTAGAGCTGGTACTGTGAGCCGCTGGGCCGTTCCCGAGGCGAACGGCAGCGCAGTGCGCAGCACGGAGTTTGCTTGGTGAGTCACTGGACTGCGCTGTTTGGCAGGGCCTTCCTGTACCAGCGCGGGCGTTTGGCGGCGCTGGCGTTCTTGCTCTTTTTTACCGCCATCGTTGCTTTCAGCGAAATCAGGTTTGATGCGACGCATCCGCGCAGCAGCGTGTGGGCGGGGGTGGTGCGGACGGTTTCAGCGCCAATGGCTGCTGTGCGCCAGCTACTTTTTGACGGCTACCAGCGCACGCTGCCGCGGGTCAGTCAATCGCAGGCGGTCGCGGTTGTGGGGATCGACGAAGTAAGCCTGAAGACAATCGGGCAGTGGCCCTGGCCACGCAACAAACTGGCTGCGCTGATAGACGCTATTGCTTCCTACCAGCCGCTTGCCATTGGTCTGGATATCTATATGCCGGAGCCTGACCAGACGTCGCCCGAGCAGGTGGCGCGGCGTCTGGGCCTGGAGGACCGGGCACTGGCAGACGCGTTGCTGAATTTACCCAGCCACGATACACGCCTGGCCCACGCATTGAATGCAGCGCCGACCGTACTGGGTGCAGCCGGCTTCAGTTTCGAGACGCTCAGCACCAGCGCTGGATTGCGGATCGTGCCGGTACAAGTCCGTGGCGCTGACCCGTTGCCGTACCTGCGCCATTTCCCGTTTGTACTGGTCAGCCTGCCGGAACTGCAGGTGGCTGCCGATGGCCAGGCGTTGGTGTCGATCGATGAAGATACGGTGGTACGCCGGATCCCGCTGGTGGCGGCAGTTGGCGAACTGGTTACGCCATCGTTCGTGATGGAGATGCTCCGGGTCGCGACCGGTGGCGGTGCCATCGAAGTCGACGTCGACAGCCATGGTGTGCGTTCGGTCAGCGTCGCCAATCTGGTCGTGAAAACACAGGCACGTGGGGACATCTGGCTGCACTTTGCGCCGGAAGAGGAGGGGATCACCAGGCGGCGCAATATTTCTGCGTCCGAACTCCTGGCAGGTAACGTTGCGGGCGAAGCTTTGGCGGGCAAACTGGTGTTGATCGGTTTGACCGGATTGGGGCTGAACGACCGGCGGGCGACGCCGCTGGGAGAAAGTGTGGCGGGAATCGAAATCCAGGCGCAGGCGCTGGAAAGCATGCTCGACGGACGTTTCCTCCTACGCCCGTGGTGGATGAAATGGGTCGAATTCGCGCTCATGATTGCCATCGGTTTGTGGATGATCTGGATGGTGCCCAACGTGCTGGCGCGCTCGGGCGGCGTGCGTCGGCGCAGACCGCGGCGCGTCGGCTTGTGGGTTACCGGAATCATCGTGTGTCTTCTGGCGCTGGGATGGTGGTTGTTCTGGAGCCGGGGCTTGTTATTCGATGGCGCCAGCATGTCGGTGGGTTTTGCTGCCCTGCTGGCTAGCCTGGTGTCAAGCTCGACCATCGAGGTGGAACGTGACAACCGGCGACTGGCGCTTGAGCGCCAGCAACTGCGTGAAGAGTCGGCCCGTCTGGCCGGCGAAATGGAGGCCGCCCGTCGGATCCAGATTGGGTCGTTGCCCAATGCGCAGCGGGCATTTCCCGGTGAACAGCGGTTTGCCATTGACGCACTGATTGAGCCGGCGCGGGAGGTTGGTGGTGATTTGTATGACTTTTTTCTCATTGACCGGCGGCGTTTGTGTTTCCTGATTGGCGACGTCTCCGGAAAAGGGGTGCCAGCAAGCCTGTTCATGGCCGTCACGCGTGCCCTGGCCCGCAGTTTCGCAACCCGACTGGCCGGAGGCCCGGCAGAGATCGTGTCGGCTGCCAACATCGACCTTTCGCGCGAAAATGTGGAGACACTGTTCGTCACCTTGCTGTTGGGAGTCTTGGATGTCGATACCGGTGCACTGGAGCTGGTCAATGCAGGGCACGACGCCCCCTGGCACTTGCGTGCTGACGGGTCGCTGGACCAGATCGCCGCGACCGAGCTGGAAGGCGGGCCGCCGCTG
>JANOCN010000546.1:0-8366 GCA_031412185.1 Betaproteobacteria bacterium
GTCTTTGGCCGCGCCTGGCTGATGCTCGGACACGAAAGCCAGATTCGCGAAAACGGCGATTTCTTTCGTACCGAAATGGCGCGACAACCCGTCATTGTTACCCGGCATGCAGATGGAAACATTTACGTGCTGCTGAACCGATGCCAGCATCGCGGTTCGCTGGTGTGCCATCAGCAAACTGGCAATACCAGCCAGTTCGTCTGCCCCTACCATGGGTGGACTTACGCGACCGATGGCGAACTGCGCTTTATACCCATTGCTCAGGGCTACGGCGAAGGAGTGCCGGAAAAAATGAAAACGCTGGGGCTTGCCCATGTGCCGCGCGTCGATTCTTACCGCGGATTCATCTTTGCCTCTCTCGCCAAGGATGGCCCGTCGCTGACCGATTTTCTAGGTTACATGAAGACGTCATTCGACGACTTTGTTGATCGCGCGCCAGATGGGCAGATCGAGGTTGTGGGAGGGGTCTTCAAGCACTGTTACGACGGCAACTGGAAGCTGGTACTTGAAAACCATAACGACACAGTACACCCGGCGCACGTACATATGTCGTCGAGCCAGGCCGCGTTTGAAATCGGTGAACCCGGTGGTGGGCAGGAAGGCTACTCCGATATAGCCGTCCGGCAGATGCGCCAAAACGCAGCGCCTGTGGCTGTCTGGGAGAAACTGGAGCTAAAGGCCATGCCCTATGGCCACAGCATCATGGGAGACTACCACTCCGATAGCCGCCTTGTCAGCGGGCTTGGAAACCCTGCATTCAAGGAATACCACGCCGCGCTTGAGAGGAGCGTCGGACCGGAGCGGACGGCAGAAATCCTGGCAGTCAGTCGTTTTAATTCACTTGTCTATCCGAACTGCTCGTTCATGAGCCAGTTCCGGCAGTTGCGTATCGTCCATCCAGTGAGCGTCAATCGCACGGTGGTGTATAGCTACTCGTTCCGGCTAAAAGGTGCCCCCGAAAAGATGGTGCACGACACCATCGCTTTTGCCAACGTCGCGAATGGAACCGCATCCTGGGTGCTGACGGACGATCTTGAGGTCTACGAACGGGTTCAGAGCGGGCTGAAAGCGCAGCTTTCTGACTGGGTCTACCTTGGCAGGGGCTACGGTGGCGATATAGCGCACGGCGACGGAACGCAGCACGGCGCCACCGGCACCAGCGAAATTCCCATCCGTAACCAGTGCTCAGCCTGGTTGCAGTACATGACTGCGGAGCGCTAGATGGATAAAAAAGACCAGTCCCCGGCCCCTCCATCGAATGACCTGCGGCTGCGCGAGGTAGAGCAGTTCCTGTACCGCGAAGCGTATTTGCTCGACCGTAACAAGCTCAAAGAGTGGTTCGCGCTTTTTACCGAGGACGCCACGTATTGGATCCCGCTCGAAGCAAATCAAACCGACCCGCTGGGAATCTGCTCGATCATCTATGACGACCACCGACTGCTGGACGTTCGTGTACGCATGGCGAGCCACGCCCGGGCACACGCGCGCAACCCCGTGGCACGGACCTGCCACCAGGTCACCAACGTGATGATCCTGCAGAACCCCGATTCGGATACCGAGTTGCTGGTCTGCTCGAACCTGGTGCTGGTCGAATACCGTCAGGACCGGCAGCGGGTGTTTGGCGCAGTCTGCGAGCATCGGCTCAGACCCACGGGCCACGGGTGGAAAATTGCCGCCAAGCGCATCGACCTGGTCAATTCGGAAGCTGAACTCGATGGTATTGCTGTCCTGTTTTGAGTCATCTATTGGCGCGCCTGCGACCTGACAAATGACACCAGTCAATGACGTAAGGGTCAAGTTTGACCAGGTCACTCGGCGCTTTCGGAGTCAAAGCCGGAAAAACCCGGGTGACGAGATTACCGCCATCCAGGACATCAACTTTTCCATCCATCGCGGTGAAGTGGTTTCCATCATCGGCCCCAGCGGGTGTGGCAAGAGTACCTTGCTGGGCTTGGCATCTGGCCTGGATCAACCCACTGAAGGTCAGGTTTTCGTTGACGGCTTGAAGGTGGAGAAGCCGAACTCCCACGTGGCGTTCATGCTGCAAAAAGACATGTTGCTGCCCTGGCGCACGATTCGGGAAAACGTTGAATTGGGGCAGGAAATACAGGGCGTTCCGCCCCAGGAAAGAACGGCCCGAGCGATCGAACTTTTGCGGCAGTATCGGCTGGGCGATTTTATTGACCATTACCCGCACCAGCTTTCCGGTGGTATGCGACAGCGCGCTGCGTTGGCTCGCACCATGGCGCTGGATCCTGGCATCTTGCTTATGGATGAGCCGTTTTCTGCACTGGATGCCATGACCAAAATGGTGCTCCAGAAGGATTTGGCGCTCACTTTGTATGCAGCGCAAAAAACGGCGCTACTCATCACACATGATCTGGTCGAGGCCATTATTTTGTCAGACCGGGTTTTGGTCATGTCCAAGCGGCCAGGGACCTTGATCAAGGAATTGAAGATTGAGCTTCCAGACCGCGAACGTCCCTTCGAGAGAAGGCAGCACCCTATGGTTGTTCAGTATGTAAAGGAGCTGGTTGCGCTGCTTCATATTGAGGATGATGAGATGTTGCCGGTCTAGCCTGTGAAAACTTAACTCTGGAGATTGAAATGATGCGAAAAATCAAGCTGTCATGCGCAAGCGTTCTTTCAGTGGGCGCTATCTGCCTTTTTCTGGCAACGCCCACCCGTGCAGAAAAAATTGTCTTCCTGTTGCCCTCCGTCCCCGTTTCTCCGGCGTTCGCGCCCTTCATGCTGGCCCAGCACAAGGGGTACTACAAAGCCGAAGGGCTCGATGTCGAATTTCAAACTGGCAAAGGCGGGGCTGATGTTGCAAAACAGGTCGGCGCAGGAAATGCCGATCTCGGAGTGGCTATTGGGGACACGGTCATGATTGTTCGATCCAACGGCGTACCCGTGAAGGCAGTTGCTTTATTGGGCGGGCGGTCGTTGATGCAGCTCGTCTCCAGGGAAGACCGAAATATCAACAGCCCAAAAGATCTCAAAGACAAGAATGTCAGCGTCATGGCGTTTCAGGACATGAGTTACTACGCGCTGCTGGCCACCATGGCAAGCGCCGGTCTCAACAAAAACTCGCTTCAGGTGCAGGCCGTTGGCCCGGTCAATGTCTGGCAATTGCTGGTGCGGGGAGATGTTGATGCGATGGTTGGCGTGCCTGAGTGGGGCATGAGTGCAGATTCCGCCGGCGCAAAGTTGAAATGGACATCTACCCACGCCTACTACCCGGGCATGGCGCAAGTCATTCTTGCTGCGGACACAACCATCAAGACGCGTCCACAAATGGTGCAAAAGTTTGTGAGTGCTACGCTGAAAGCATTGAAAGAGCTGATTGATGACCCCCAAAAGGCCGGGCTCGCGTACATAGAAGCTGTGCCAGCGCACAAGGGCAAAGAAGAGTTTGTGATGAAGACCCTGCGTTACTACGCAACAACGGTTTATCCGGGCCAGGCAAAGCTGGGAGCAATGGATTCAACCCGCCTCGATGAGTTGCAGACGTTTTTTGTGGCGCAGGGACTGGTTCCAAAAAGGCAGCCCCCCGATGAGTTGTTCACGGATCAGTTTGTACTCCGCTAAAGCGCAAGGATGAGCGGCTTAGAAGTGAGCCGCTCCCTTGCACAAATTTTCGAAACAAGCTCTGCAAAAATCCCAGCTTGCCAATGAAACGATCCTTCAAGTCCTTCGTGTCAGAGCATCCCATGTGGATCAGTTTTGTCGTGCTGTGTCTGTTTATCGCCTTCTGGGAGGTGGCGCCGGCGGCGTTTTCAGTTCCCGCCTACATCATTCCTTCGGCGAGCACCGTAGCCAAGGAGTTTGCAAACGCCTTCGCGTCGAACCGACTCGTCTATCACACGATGATGACTGCCTGGCAGGTCGTGGTCGGGTTCGTGCTTGGAAGCCTGCTGGGCATGGCTGGAGGCTATCTGCTCGGCCTGTCCCGCACGGTGGAGGTGGTTCTGTCTCCCTACATTCTGGCGCTGCAAATAGCGCCCAAGGTGGCTTTTGCGCCTTTGTTTGTCATGTGGTTCGGTTTCACGGTCTACCCCAAAATTCTCGTTGCGGTACTGATAGTTTTCTTTCCCGTTCTGGTAAACGTGCTCACTGCAATAAAAACGATCGATCCCCAAGCAATCAATCTGGCGCGCTCTTTCAACGCCACGCGAGCGCAGATCTTCTGGAAAATTGAGTTTCCTGCGTCGATGCCCGCGTTGTTTGCGGGACTACGCATCGGGTCTACGCTTGCGGTAATTGGGGTCGTCGTCGGCGAGCTGGTTGGGGGTAATTTCGGACTCGGCTTCCTGCTCACCGTCGGCGAGGGGCAGGCCAATACACCCCTGGTCTTTGTCGCCATCATTTTGTTAAGCCTGATCGGTATTGGTGCTTACTTCGCCGTTGAAATAATAGAACGCCGGGTCTTGCATTACCTGCCCAAACCATCTGCATGATGAACGCATCTACACCCATGTCCGAACCCGCAGAACCACCGCTTCCGGCGGTTGAATTGCCAGTTTCAAGCCCCGACGATCCCCGCGTCTGGGGCAGTGACATGGTGGCGGAAGCAATCCGCAATATTGGTATCGAGTATGTGGCTCTGAACCCAGGCGCAAGTTTTCGTGGGCTGCATGACAGCTTGGTCAACCACAACGGCAACCGAAAACCCCAGATGCTGCTGTGCCTGCATGAAGAAAACGCAGTTTCCATTGCGCATGGGTACGCCAAGGTAAGGAATCGTCCCATGGGCGTGATCTTGCACAGCAACGTCGGCCTGCTGCATGGTTCGATGGGCATCTTCAATGCCTGGTGCGACCGGGTACCCATGGTGGTCCTGGGGGCCACCGGTCCGGTGGACGCCAGCAGCCGGCGGCCTTGGATCGATTGGATTCATACCAGCGCCGACCAAGGCGCGCTGGTGCGCAACTTCACCAAATGGGATGACCAGCCGGCCTCCGTTTCCGCGGCGATTGAGGCTGTGTCTCGTGCGCATCAAATCACGGACACCGCGCCCAAGGGCCCCGTTTACGTCAACCTCGACGCTTCATTGCAGGAGCAACTGCTGCCCGGAAGACTCCCGCTTCCCAAAATGTCGCGCTACCGGCCGGCTTCACCATCCGCGCCAAATTCACAAGCCCTGGGGGAGGCAACCGGGCTGTTGTCCACCGCTAAAAATATTGTGGTGCTCATGGGCCGCGTCTCCCGCGATGAAACCGATTGGGCCAGGCGCATTCGACTAATTGAGGCCTTGCCAGCACGGGTGATTACTGACTTGAAGCTGGGTGCTGCATTTCCGACACATCATCCTCAGCACCTGGGGTCACCGGGGTTTTTCCTCGAACCACAGGCTTTGAAGGCGTTGGCAGAAGCAGACCTGATTGTCAGCCTGGACTGGCTTGATTTGGCGGGTGCTCTCAAGCAGGCATTCGGGAATGAAACTCCGCAGGCACCCATCATTCACGCGTCGCTTGACCAGCAACTCCATCGTGGCTGGGGTGCCGAGTACTTCGGACTTGCGCCTGCTGACGTTTACATCATGTGCGAGGCGGACACCCTGGTGTCAACACTGGTCGAAATTATCGACGCGCCTTCGGCACGCCGGTCCACCCGGGCATCGACGGTATCGGGCGCGGCTGCCGACAAACTCAGCATCAAGGCCATCGCTGAAAGCTTGAATCGGAAGACTGTGGGTAGAAACGTCTGTCTGCTGCGTCTACCGATTGGCTGGAACGGCAGGTACCGCCACTTTGCCCATCCATTGGTTTATCTTGGTGCCGACGGTGGCGGTGGTATCGGTTCTGGTCCGGGCATGTGTGTGGGTGCGGCACTGGCGCTGCGCGGTAGCAATCGCATCCCTGTGGGCATCACTGGCGACGGCGATTTCCTGATGGGCGTCACCGCCCTCTGGACCGCGTGCCACTACAGAATCCCGCTGCTGCTCATCGTCTCCAACAACAGCTCCTTCTTCAATGATGAAATGCACCAGGAGCGGGTTGCGAAAGAGCGCGGTCGCGCGGTTGAAAACCGGTGGATCGGGCAGCGGATCGGTGACCCCGAAATTGACCTTGCGGCTATGGCGCGGGCTCAAGGTGCAGTGGGTTTTGGTCCGATCACCGATCTGGCTGCGCTGGATGACGCGCTAGCAGCAGCGCTGGCTGCAGTCCAGGCTGGAAAGGTGTGTGTACTTGATGTGCGAGTACTGCCCGGCTACGACGCGAACCTTAGCGGACGGGTCGCACCGGACCGCCCTCGTCCACCTGCACACGATCACTGACAACCAATAAAGGATCACCATGGATAACGATACCCAGCGGGAAAAAATGAATGCCGCTATTGCGCACGTTTTGCCGAAGCATCTTGACCTGTACTATGGCGGCGAATGGCATGCGCCAGCCGGAGGCTATGTTGCAACGGTCAACCCTGCCAACCAGCAGGTACTGGCGCTCGCTGCAGAGGCTAACGCTGCCGACGTGGATGCCTCTGTCCAGGCCGCGCAAAAGGGATTTCTTGCCTGGAAGCGCATACCAGCATCGGAAAAAGCAAATATGCTGCGGGAAATCTCGCGCCGCCTGCGCCTGCATGCGGATGAACTGGCACTGCTGGACTCGGCAAATTGCGGCAATCCGGTGGCCGAAATGGGCCGCGATGTCCTTTGGGCAGCAGCACACATTGACTACTACGCGGGCCTGGTGCATGAACTGAAAGGCCAGACCATCCCCACATCCGATGGCGCGCTGAATTACACCTTGCTGGAGCCGCTGGGGGTGGTGGTGCGTATCGTTGCTTGCAACCATCCTCTCATGTTCATGGCTGCCAAAATGTCTCCCGTGTTGGCATCGGGGAACAGCGTGATCATGAAAGCACCCTTCCAGGCACCTTTGTCCGCTTACCGTTTTGCGGAAATCATCGATGGCATATTGCCGCCGGGCGTATTCAACATCCTGACTGGTGGACGCGAGTGCGGAGAGGCTCTGGTGCAGCACCCTCTGGTCAGAAAGGTCTCGCTCATCGGATCGGTGCCTACCGGTGCCGCCATTTTGCGCAATGCAGCCGACAAGATCATGCCGGTTACGCTGGAGTTGGGTGGCAAGAATCCACTGGTGATCTGTCCCGATGCTGATCTGGACAAAGCCATACAGGGCGCGATCAGTGGCATGAACTTCATGTGGGCTGGGCAATCCTGTGGGTCAACCTCGCGTTGCTTCGTTCATGCATCGCTGTACGACCAGGTGATCGAAGGTATCCGGGAGCGCTTGCCCCAGCAGCACCAGTGCGGCATGCCCACCGATTCGGCCACCACCATGGGATGTCTGGTATCGGAAGCGCAGTTCAACAAAGTCGCTCAATACATAGACATCGCGCACTCCGAAGGCGCGCGGCTGGTCTGCGGCGGGAAAAGGCCCGACGACCCGGCACTTGCCAAGGGCTGGTTCATGCAAGCCACTGTTTTCGCCGACGTCACGCCCCAGATGCGGATTTTCAGGGAAGAGGTCTTCGGTCCGATCCTGTCCATCATCAAATGGACCGACGAAGATCAACTGATCACCGATATCAACAGTGTCGAGTACGGACTGACTGCGTCCATTTACACCACCCAGTTGTCACGTGCGCACCGGCTGGCAGGGCGCATTGAATCGGGCTATGTCTGGATCAATACCACTGGCGCGCATTACCTGGGCGTACCGTTCGGTGGCTACAAGAAATCGGGCATCGGCCGTGAGGAGTGCCTCGAAGAGTTGTACTCCTACATGCAGGTGAAAAACGTACATGTGATGCTGTAAGAGTTCTGCCTGCTGAAGCTACACCAGCAGCCGTACCGTGGCAATACATTCCATGGCAAGGGTGAAACGAATGCAAAGAACTGGACAAACCATGAATATCAAAAACCGCATCGCAACGCCCGGTCCGGGCACCATCCCGCGTACCGAGGCGGGATCAACTTTGCGTCAACTGCGCCTGGCTGTGAAGACCATCGGCCGATGGGCGGGCATTGTGCTGCCTTTCCTGTTCTGCGTCCCCGTGGCCGCCCAGTCGCAGACGTTCCCGTCGAAACCGATTCGCCTGGTCGTGCCTTTTGCGGCGGGGGGCGGCAACGATCTGCTGGCACGCATCATCAGTCAAAAATTTCTGGAGAAATGGGGCCAGCCGGTGATCGTGGATAACCGCCCCGGCGCGGGAGGCAATCTGGGCGCCGATTTTGTCGCCAAAGCACAACCCGACGGCCATACCCTTTTGCTCGGTACCAACACACTGACGATGAATCCGTTCATCTTCGCCAAGATACCGTTCGACACCCAGCGCGATTTCGCACCCGTTGCCATGATTGCAACAACGCCGTTCTATGTGGTTGTCAACAACGA
>JANOCN010000547.1:0-1609 GCA_031412185.1 Betaproteobacteria bacterium
CACGGCGGGTAAGGTCCGGCTGCTGGCCGTGACCGGTACGCAACGCTCTCCCATCACCCCTGCTGTGCCCACGCTGGCCGAACTCGGCTACCCGGGTTTCGAGGCCTCAACCTGGGCCGGCCTGTTTGTGCCCAGCAAAACGCCGCGTGACGTGGTGCAAAAAATCGAGGCCGCTGTACGCAGAATCGTGCTGGACCCCGACTACCTCGTCAGGATTCGCGAGCTCGGCTACGAGCCGGGCGGTTTGCCACAGGCCCAGTTTGCTGCGCAGGTAGGCAGCGAATACACGCGCTGGGGCACACTCATCAAAAAAGCCGGTGTCAAGCTCGAATGAGCACTGGCAAAAAAACGCAATAACGTAGACGGAGACAACCCATGCAACCTGCCAAACGCCGGGCCTTGCTGGTCCATTGGTCCATCGCTGCTTGCGCGGCTGTGGCAAGTACCCTGGCCTGCGCCCAGGCGTTCCCCAACAAGCCGGTCCGGATAATCGTGCCGACGACTGCGGGTGGCGGCAACGACTTCATTGCGCGCACCATCGCCAAGAAGCTGGAAGAAACGGCCGGCTGGACCATGGTGGTGGAAAACAAGCCGGGTGCCAGCGGCATCATCGCCACCGACTTCGTCGCCAAGTCTCCTCCCGACGGCTACACGATATTGTTCAACGGCCCCCTGCTGGTACAGGTCGCGGGCCTGTACAACAAGCTGCCCTTCGATCCCCTGAAGGACTTCACGCCCCTCACTGACGTGATCCGCACGCCATTGTGGTTTGCCGTCAACCCCACGCGTGTACCCGCCAAGTCGCTGAAGGAGTTCTCCGAGCTCACCAAGGCCAAAACGCGCGACGACAGTTATGCGTCGATCGGCCCGGGCTCCTCGCACCACCTGTATGCGTTCGGCCTGAACGAAGCGGCCGGCCTGAACATGATTCACGTGCCCTACAAAGGCGGGGCGCCGGCCACGGTTGCGCTGGTCGGCGGCGAAGTATCCGGCTTGTTCATCGACTACGTAAGCCTACGGCCATACGTGGCCGACGGGAAGGTGCGTCTGCTGGCGGTGACCGGCACCAAGCGTTCCCCGCTCACGCCCGATGTGCCGACCCTGTCCGAGCTGGGATACGCCGGATTCGAGTCCTACGGCTGGGGCGCGCTGTTCCTGCCCAGCAAGACACCGGCCGACATCGTTGCGCGGCTGTACGCGGAAATCGACAAAGTGCTGCAGCAACCCGATGTGATCGGAAAATTCAGGGACATGGGTTTTGAGATCGGCGGCACGCCCCCGGCACAGTTCGCCAGTCAGGTGGTGGGCGACCATGGGCGATGGACCCGATTGATCAAACGCGCGGGGGTGTCGCTTGAATAATTACGCGCCAGCCCGCTCGGGCGTCCTTTGCGGCATGACAGCGCAGGAGTCGACGGCCATGGTCGCTGCTGACCATGCCCGCTGGGGTGCCATCATCAAAAATGCCGGGATGAAGCTGGACTGATTTCATAACTGCCTGCCACACGACAGGCCATCCGGTGCCGGGTGCCCGCTCCATGGCGCGGTTTCTCTGCGTAAACTCGGCCCATGGGCCAACTCCTGCAACACGCTTTCGCTACCTTTCTGG
>JANOCN010000548.1:0-1993 GCA_031412185.1 Betaproteobacteria bacterium
GACCTCTTTATACGGGTCGAAATTCTGGATGACGCCCTGTCCCACCAAGAACACCGCGAACAGCACAGAAAGAGGTAGAAGCAACCAAACCGTGGTCCGCGTGACGTCAACCCAAAAGTTCCCGATGAGGCCGGTTGAACGTGCCGCAAAGCCGCGAATGAGTGCAAAAACGACGGCGATGCCGGTAGCCGCAGACAAGAAGTTTTGCACCGCCAACGCCAGCATTTGCGTCATGTAGCTCATCGTCGCTTCGCCAGAGTAGCCCTGCCAATTGGTATTGGAGACGAAGCTGATCGCCGTATTGAACGAAGAGTCCGCCGATACCGATGCCATTTGCGCGGGATTAAGCGGTAGCCATACCTGCAGGCGCTGCAGCGCATAAACCACCAGCACCCCCACGGCATTGAATGCCAGCAGGGCCAGCGCGTATTGCCACCAGTTCATGGACTTTTCGGCCGAGGTACCGGCAAGTCGGTAAAGCGGGCCTTCCACCTTGCCCATCCAGGACGGCAGCGTACCGGAGCCGATGCGTGTCAACCAGATGCCCAGCGGCCAGGACAGTAGCAGCAGCGAAACAAGAAACGTGGCCAACAGGCCCCAGGCGGGCGCGCTCATCAAAACTCCTCGGCGCGCAGCAACGCGTACACCAGGTAAGCCAACAGGCCGATGGCACACATGCCGCCGAAGCCATAAAGCACTTCAAGGCTGATCATGGCCGACCTCCTTGCGGTCGTTCCAGCTTGCGAAAGCCCCAGACCAGAAGCACCATCAGGCCCCAGAGCAGGCCCGCCAATGCAAGAAATACGATGTCAACCATGTCAATACTCCAACGTCAGAATGTTGCGAAGAGTTTGCCGAGCGGCGCATAAAAACAGGGAAGAAACTACAACGCGCCCTGTATAAAAACCGTAATGGCCCGACGCATGGTTTTCTACCGTCGGCACAAGCGGATTGATCGCTATCAATCCGCCGCGAAAAAGAAAGCTGTCCTGACATCGGAACAGGCGGTTGGGTGCTTCGGTATGATCAAAACCATGGGACCACTTGCCGGACTGCGCGTACTCGAATTTGAAGCCATCGGCCCAGGTCCGTTTTGCGGCATGATGCTGGCCGACATGGGGGCCGACGTGTTGCTGGTAGACCGCGCCAGCGATGCCGGGCTCGGGCTGGGGCGCGACCGCCAGTTCGATGTGATGTTGCGGGGTCGGCGCTCAGTGACGCTGGACCTGAAGACGGAATCGGGTGTTGCTGCCGCCCTGCTCCTGGCCGATAAGGCCGACGCCCTGATCGAAGGCTTTCGCCCGGGCGTGATGGAGCGCCTGGGGCTGGGGCCCGAGGTGCTGATGGCGCGCAATGCCAAGCTGGTTTACGGCCGCATGACCGGCTGGGGCCAGGAAGGTCCGATGGCACAACGCGCCGGGCACGACATCAACTACATCGCATTGAGCGGCGTGCTGCACGCAATCGGCCGCTCGGGCGAGGCCCCGGTGCCGCCGCTGAATCTGGTGGGCGACTTTGGTGGAGGCGGCATGCTGCTGGCGTTTGGTATCGCCTGTGGCGTTATCGAGGCACGCACGTCCGGGCGGGGCCAGGTGGTCGATGCAGCCATGGTGGATGGTGCCTCCACTTTGAGCGCCATGTTTGCGGGCCTGATGGCGTCTGGGCGCTGGACCGAGACGCGCGGCGCAAACATTCTCGATACCGGTGCGCCGTGGTACGACTGTTATGAAACGCTGGACGGCAAGTTCGTGTCGATTGGTGCCATCGAGCCCAAGTTCTATGCCGAGCTGCTGACGCGCCTTGGCCTCGATGCCGCAGCTTTGCCAAAGCAGTATGACCACACGCATTGGCCCGTATTGCGCAAAACTCTGGCAGACGCCTTTGCCAGCAGAACGCGCGAAGCCTGGTGTGTAGCATTCGAGGGTTCGGACGCCTGTTTTGCACCGGTACTCGCCTTCTCCGAAGCGCGGCAACACCCGCACAGCGTAGCGCG
>JANOCN010000549.1:0-2447 GCA_031412185.1 Betaproteobacteria bacterium
CCACCCGTTCGCCATACAGGCTGAAGCTCTTGCTGAAGCTGGTGGACACCAGAAAACTCAATCCCGCAGCGACGAACGTCTGCACCGCTGCGCCGTCTTCCCGGATGCCGTAGCCAAAGCCCTGGTAGGCCATATCGAGGAACGGGGTGAGCGTGCGGGCTTTGCAGGCAGCGACCACCAGGTCCCACTGGGCCGGCGTGATGTCGTACCCGGTGGGGTTGTGGCAACAGGCGTGCAACACCACCACGGTGCCCGGAATGGCAGCGTTCAGGGCGCTCAGCATGCCGTCAAAGTTGACGCTCCGGCTGGCGGCGTCGTAGTACGGGTAATACCCAACTTCAAAACCGGCGCCGCGAAACAGCGCCAGGTGGTTTTCCCAACTGGGGTCGCTGATGAGCACCTTGGCCTGGGGGTTAAGCTTCTTCAGAAAGTCCGCGCCGAGCTTGAGCCCGCCGGTACCGCCGATGGCCTGTACGGTTGCGACCTGGCCGGACACGACTGCCGGAGCATCCGCGCCAAATACCAGCGACTTGACTGCTGCGTCGTACGCCGCAATACCATCAATGGGCAGGTAACCACGCGCCTTGGGTGCATCCATCATGGCTTTTTCAGCCGCCTGCACACACTGCAGCAATGGCAATTTGCCGTTATCGTCAAAGTACACACCAACACCGAGATTGACCTTGGCCGGGTTGGTGTCGGCGGCGAACTGCTCGTTGATACCCAGGATCGGGTCACGCGGCGCCATTTCTACAGCGGTAAACAGGGACATGGTCAGATTCTCGTGAAAGCGGAGAGAAGCTATGCGGATGCGGGCAGCCAAGTCTGGCAGCCGGTGGCAGACAACCGACAACTGCGGTACGCTTGTCGGTTGCCCAGAATTTTACAACCCCGCTTGCCCGCAAGCGCCCCGCACCATGCCTGATCTTGCCAAAGCCGTGATCGAACCAGCCGTTGCCGATGCCGATGCTCAAGTGGGCTCCGCGACCGAGGGCCGCTTCATCTCTTTTCCCGGCTCGCCTTTCGAGTTATTCATGCCGTACCTACCGGCGGGTGACCAGCCGCAGGCAATCGACAAGCTGGTGGAAGGCGTGAACGACGGCGAAGTATTCCAGACGCTGCTCGGCGTAACCGGCTCCGGCAAAACCTTCACGATGGCCAATGTCATTGCGCGCCTGGGCCGACCCGCCATAATCTTTGCGCCCAACAAGACGCTGGCGGCGCAGTTGTACAGCGAGTTCCGCGAATTTTTCCCGCGCAACGCGGTCGAGTATTTCGTGAGTTAATACGATTACTACCAGCCCGAGGCATACGTGCCGCAGCGCGACCTTTTCATCGAAAAGGACTCGGCCATCAATGAGCACATCGAGCAGATGCGTTTGTCCTGCACCAAAAGCATCCTGGAGCGGCGCGACGTGGTGATCGTAGCCACGGTGTCGGCCATCTACGGAATCGGGCAGCCCGAGGCCTACCACCAGATGGTGATGACGCTGCGTGTGGGTGACCACATGGGCCAGCGCGATGTGATCGCGCAGCTGGTACGCATGCAGTACCAGCGCAACGAGGAAGATTTTGCGCGTGGCAAGTTCCGGGTGCGCGGTGACACGATCGACGTATTCCCGGCCGAACACAGCGAGATGGCGATCCGCATCGAACTCTTCGATGACGACGTCGAGTCGCTGCAGCTGTTTGACCCGCTTACCGGGCGCATCCGCCAGAAGATCCCACGCTTCACGGTGTACCCGAGCAGCCATTACGTGACACCGCGAGACCGCGTGCTGGCGGCCGTAGAGACCATCAAGGTCGAACTCTCGGACCGCTCCAAAGAGCTTGTCGGAGCCGGAAAACTGGTGGAGGCGCAGCGGCTGGAGCAACGCACCAGGTTTGACCTGGAGATGCTCAGCGAGATTGGCCATTGCAAGGGCATCGAGAACTACACCCGCCATCTGTCTGGCGCAGCACCGGGCGACCCGCCTGCCACGTTGACTGACTACCTGCCCAAAGACGCGATCATGTTCCTCGACGAGTCGCACGTGTTGATCGGGCAATTTGGTGGCATGTACAACGGAGACCGCTCGCGCAAGACCACTTTGGTCGAATACGGCTTTCGCCTACCCAGCGCGCTGGACAACCGGCCGCTCAAGTTCGAGGAGTTCCAGACCCGCATGCGCCAGGCGATTTTTGTCTCGGCGACGCCAGCGCAATGGGAGCAGGAGCATGCCGGTCAGGTGGTTGAGCAACTGGTACGGCCGACGGGGCTGGTTGACCCGGAAGTGGAGGTGCGCCCGGCCACGCACCAGGTGGATGACGTGCTCCAGGAAATCCGCATCCGGGTCGAGAAACATGAACGGGTGCTGATCACCACCTTGACCAAACGGATGGCCGAGGATTTAAGCGAGTACTACCATGATCTGGGGATCAAGGTGCGGTATCTGCATTCCGACATC
>JANOCN010000550.1:0-18935 GCA_031412185.1 Betaproteobacteria bacterium
CCCAGGTGGTGATATCGCCTGACAAACAGGACATCAGCATCGCCATCAACGTGACCGAAGGTGAACGGTATGTGGTGTCGGGCGTCAAACTTGAGGGAAACTACCTTGGAAAGGAAGAAGAGTTCAAATCGTTGGTGACCATCCGGCCTGGTCAAGCCTACAACGCCGACCAGGTAGTGCAGACCACCAAGGCGTTCACCGACTATTTCGGCAACTTCGGTTATGCCTTTGCCCAGGTGGAAGCCCGCCCTGAGGTTGACCGCGTCAATAACCGGGTGGCGCTGGTGCTGCAGGCCGAGCCGTCGCGCCGCGCCTATGTGCGCCGCATCAACGTGGCAGGCAATAACCGCACCCGTGACGAAGTCGTGCGTCGCGAGTTCCGGCAGTTTGAGTCGGCCTGGTATGACGCGGACAAGATCAAGTTGTCGCGTGACCGGGTAGACCGGCTCGGCTTCTTCCGCGACGTGTTGGTGGATACCCAGGAGGTGCCTGGCTCGCCGGACCAGGTGGATCTGACGCTTACCGTAGTCGAGAAGCCGACTGGCAATCTGAGTATTGGCGCGGGTTTCTCCAGCGGCGACGGCTTGGGTCTGACGCTCGGTATCAAGCAGGAGAACGCATTTGGATCCGGTAACGGCCTGGGTGTCCAGGTAAATACCAGCAAGATCAACCGAACCATCGTCTTCAACACGATCGACCCTTACTTTACGGTCGATGGGGTCTCCCGCTCGGTCGATGTCTACCACCGCAATACCAGCCCGTATTCGGATACCGACAGCTACAAACTGGTTACCACCGGTGCCAGCATCCGGTTTGGTGTACCGTTCACGGAGATCGATACGGTGTATTTTGGTGGTGGTGTGGAGCGGACCAAGATCGTGCCGGGCACCAACCTGCCTGCAGCCTTTGTGACATATGCCAACCAGTTCGGCTACTCCAGCGGTACCGTGCCCCTGACGGTCGGCTGGGCGCGCGATTCGCGCGACAGCTCACTGGTGCCCAACAACGGTATATTCCAGCGCGCCAATGCCGAGTGGGGTATCGCCGGTGATGCGAAATACATCTCCGGCAGTTACCAGTACCAGCAGTACATCCCGCTGAACAAGCAGTTCACGATCGCCCTCAATGGCGATATCGGCTTGGGCAAGGGTCTCGGCGGGCGCCCGTTTCCCCTGTTCAAGAACTATTTTGGCGGTGGCCTGGGGTCGGTGCGCGGTTTTGAGCAGGGCAGCCTCGGCCCACGCGATGTGACGACCAATGCTTCTCTGGGTGGTGCCAAGAAGTTGAATTTGAATTTTGAGGTGCTGGCTCCTTTCCCCGGCGCTGGCAATGACCGCACGCTGCGCATGTTCGGATTTGTGGACGTAGGCAACGTTTTTGGCGAATCAGATCCCATCCGCTTCAACGAGCTTCGTTCGGCGGCGGGTGTAGGTATCAGCTGGGTGTCACCCGTCGGCCCGTTGCGGCTGGCGCTGGCCCGGCCGATCCGCAAGTTTGTCGGCGATAAAATCCAGACAGTTCAATTTCAGATCGGAACCTCTTTCTAATGAAGATCTTCTTTCGACAGCGCTATGTGGCGTTCGCACTGGTTGCGTCGGCGCTGCTGGCGAGCGCCCAGGCGCAGGAGTTCCGGGTCGGTTTCGTCAACACAGACCGCATCTTCAAGGAAGCTACCACCGCGAAAACAGCGCAGGCCAAACTCGAGCAGGAGTTCGCGAAGCGCGAGAAGGAACTGCTCGACCTCGGGGCCACCATCAAGACCGCAGCCGACCGCCTGGAGCGCGAAGCACCTACCTTGTCCGAGGCGCAACGCGGTACGCGACAGAAGCAGCTGGTTGACCAGGACCGGGACTTCCAGCGCAAACGGCGCGAGTTCCAGGAAGACCTCAACTCACGCAAAAACGAAGAGCTGCAGCTGGTACTTGAGCGCGCGAACCGGGTCATCAAGGCACTTGCGGAAACCGAGAAATACGACCTGGTACTGCAGGAGCCGGTGGTATACATCAACCCCAAACACGACATCACCGACAAGGTGATCCGGGCCCTCAATTCGGGAGCCAGGTAGCAGCTTGAGCGCGCCTGTGTGACGCTGCAACTTGGAACCATTGTTGACGCGCTCGGTGGCGTGTTGCATGGTGATCGGCAAACCCTGATTGGTGGCTTGGCGACGCTGGCCGACGCTACGGAGCATGACCTGAGTTTTGTCAGCAGCGACCGTTACCGGCAGCAGTTGGCGGCTTGCCATGCAGCCTGTGTCGTTGTCGGCCCCAAACTCCAGGCCGAAGCCTTGCAGCGGGGTGCCTGTATCGTCGCGCCGCAGCCGTACCTGTATTTCGCCCGTACCACGCAACTCTGGAAGCGCCACATGGCGAGCGCGCCAGTATTCGGCGTGCACGCCAGCGCCGTGATCGACCCACTGGCCTGGATTGACCCGCAGGCCAGCGTCGGCCCGTTGTGTGTGGTGGAGCGTGGTGCGCGGATCGGTGCTTTCACGGTGCTCAAAGCGCGTGTCACCTTGGGAGAGAATTGCAGCATCGGGGAGCGTTGCCTGTTGCATCCGGGCGTCGTCATTGGCGCCGACGGATTCGGCTTTGCACCGGATGACGGTGCCTGGGAGAAGATCGAGCAGCTCGGAGCCGTGCGTATCGGTAACGACGTTGAGATCGGCGCGAACACCTGCATCGACCGTGGTGCCCTGGCGGACACAGTGATTGAGGACGGCGTCAAACTCGACAACCTGATCCAGATCGGGCACAACGTGCGGATTGGTCGGCACACGGCCATGGCGGCGTGTGTCGGGGTGGCTGGTTCTGCCACCATTGGGGCGTTTTGCACCGTCGGCGGTGCCGCCGTCATACTCGGGCATCTGGAACTGGCCGACCATGTCAACATATCTGCCGCCTCGGTAGTCACACGTTCCCTGCGCAAGCCAGGCCACTACACAGGCATCTTTCCCATCGACGACAATGCCCAGTGGGAGAAGAATGCTGCCGCCGTGAAGCGCCTGCACAACTTGCGCCAGCGCGTTGTGGCACTGGAAAAGTTGGCCAACCTACCTGCGACTCCACCATGGACATCCACCAAATCCTGAAGCAGTTGCCCCATCGTTACCCGATTCTCCTGGTCGACCGTGTACTCGAGCTGGAGAAGGGGAAAAGTATCAAGGCGCTGAAGAACGTATCTATTAATGAGCCCTACTTCAATGGGCATTTCCCCCACCGGCCGGTGATGCCGGGCGTGTTGATGCTGGAGGCACTGGCGCAGGCGGCGGCGTTGCTGGCGTTTGATACCCTGGGGGTTACGCCAGACGATAAAACCGTGTATTACTTCGCCGGCATAGACGGCGCACGTTTTAAACGGCCGGTAGAGCCAGGCGACCAGCTGTTGTTGCACGTGGTGCTGGACCGCATGAAGTCGGGCATCTTCAAATTCAAGGCGCGCGCCATGGTGGGTGATGATCTGGCAGTCGAGGCCACGCTGCTGTGCACCATGCGCACCGTTGCCTGAGCCAGCGTTGCGTCGGCGCTGTACCGTGTCCACCATTCACGCTACCGCCGTAGTAGACGCCAAAGCCGAGCTTGGCGACTCGGTGACCGTGGGGCCCTATACCGTCATTGGGCCGCACGTACAGATTGAATCGGGAACGACGGTGGGTCCGCATTGCGTCATCGAGGGGCATACCCGTATCGGGCGCGACAACCGGATATTCCAGTTCAACTCGCTGGGTGCCGTTCCGCAAGACAAGAAGTACGCCGGCGAGCCCTGCCAGTTGCACATCGGGGACCGCAACACGATCCGCGAGTTCTGCACTTTCAATATCGGTTCTCCTGGCGACTCGGGCATCACCCGCGTGGGCAACGACAATTGGATCATGGCCTACGTCCATCTGGCGCATGACTGCCAGGTGGGTTCACACACCATATTTGCCAACAATGCGCAGCTCGCCGGACATGTACACGTGGGTGACTGGGTGATCCTGGGCGGCTTTACGGTGGTGCACCAGTTTGTGCGCCTGGGAGACCACAGCATGACGGCCATGTGTTCGTTGTTGTTCGCCGATCTGCCGCCATTTGTGATGTGCCAGGGGCAACCGGCAGTGGCGCGCAGCATGAACTTCGAGGGATTGCGCCGCCGTGGTTTTTCGGCGCAACGCCTGGCCGCCGTCAAGACCATGCACAAGCTCCTCTACCGCAGCAATCTGGCTCTCGACGAGGCGCGTGGGCAGATCAGCGCACTCGCGCAAAGCCACCCGGAGGCCGCCGCCGACGCCGACATGATGGCGTCTTTTCTCGACCAGGTTGCGCCGCAGCGTGGCATCGTTCGATAACCATGCGCTGCCGTCTGGGGCAGTCGAATCGCGCGCCCGCTGGCCGACGGTCGCCATGGTCGCGGGCGAGGCGTCCGGGGATCTGCTTGCTGGTTTGTTGCTGGATGGCATGCAGAACCGGTGGCCGGGTATCCAGACTTGCGGCATTGGTGGCCCGCAAATGTCGGCGCGGGGTTTCGAGGCCTGGTGGCCAAGCGAAAAATTGGCCGTTCGTGGATATGTAGAAGTGCTCCGGCACTACTGGGAGATTGTGCGCATCCGTGAACTTTTGAGGGGCCGCCTGCTGGAACAGCGTCCCCAGTTGTTTATCGGCGTCGATGCCCCCGACTTCAATCTGGACCTGGAACGCGACCTGAAGCAAAGGGGGATCAAGACGGTCCATTTTGTCAGCCCGTCTGTCTGGGCCTGGCGCGCTGAGCGGATGCGGCGCATGCGCGCCAGCGCAGACCACGTCTTGTGCCTGTTTCCGTTTGAGCCTGCATTGCTGCACCAGCACGGCATTGCCGCAAGCTATGTGGGCCATCCGCTGGCCGCTGTCATTTCCATGCAGCCGGACCGGTTGGCGGCGCGCCATGTGTTAGGCCTGGGCGCAGAGGATCGAGTGGTGGCGCTACTGCCGGGCAGTCGCAAATCGGAGGTCCAGTACTTGGCGCGCAGGTTTTTCGAGGCCGCGGCCATCCTGAAGAGGGAACGCCCGACACTGCGATTTGTAGTGCCCGCCGTATCGTCTGTGCAAGCGGCAATTACACGGCTTGCACACGAGGCGGGCGTCGCCGACGACGTACAGATTCTTGCAGGTCAGTCGCACATTGCGCTGGCGGCTTGCGACGTCACGTTGATCGCGAGCGGCACAGCCACGCTGGAAGCGGCTTTGTTCAAGCGGCCGATGGTGATTGCCTACAACATGCACTGGTTGTCCTGGCAAATCATGCGCCGCAAGCGGCTGCAGCCCTGGGTCGGTTTGCCCAACATACTGTGTGGTGGATTCGTGGTGCCCGAGTTATTGCAGGACCGCGCCACACCGACCGCACTTGCGCAGGCGGTTGGCCAGTGGCTGGACGACCCGGCCCGGGTGGCGGCACTTGAGCAGCGCTTCGCGACCCTGCATGCCGAGTTGCGGCGCGACACTTCCCGCTTGGCCACCGATGCGATCCAGCAAGTCCTTGAAGCCTGAGCAGGCTGCGTTTGTCTGGGACAGCATCGGCCTGGTGGCCGGGGTTGATGAAGCGGGCCGCGGGCCGCTTGCCGGGCCAGTGGTCGCTGCGGCGGTGATTCTGGATGTGCGGTACCCGATCTCCGGGCTGGCCGACTCAAAAAAACTTACGTCGTTGCGGCGCGAAAAGCTGTTTGACCAGATTCTGGCGCGAGCCTTATGTTGCTCGATTGCGCAGGCCTCTGTCGAGGAGATTGACCGGCTGAATATTCTGCAGGCCACCATGCTGGCCATGCGGCGCGCGGTACAGGGCTTGCGCCTGAGGCCTGCCAACGTGCTGGTCGACGGGAACCGGCTGCCGGTGCTCGACATGTTGTCGCAGGCGATCGTGCGTGGTGACGCCCTCGTGCCGGCCATCTCCGCCGCGTCGATACTGGCCAAAGTGCACCGCGACCGCTGGTGTGCAGAACTGCATCTGCGTTACCCCGAATACGGCTTCGCGGCGCACAAGGGTTATGGTACCGAGCAGCACCTGCTGGCGCTGCAGGCACATGGGGCATGTCCCGAACACCGCCGCAGTTTTGCGCCGGTAGCGCAGGTCGTCACATGACGGACTCCGCGCGTCCGCCGCAACCGATGCATCCGGTCCAACCGGCAAAACGTATTGATTCTCGCGACAACAGCCTGATCAAGCTGCTGCGGCGCTTGTCCGGCCAAAGTGCGGCCTACCGCAAACTTGGGCAGTTCTGGGTCGAAGGTGAGCACTTGTGCAGCGCCGCGAGGGAATGCGGCGCCAGTGTTGCCATAGCCGTATTTGCCGACTCGTTCTGGTCCGCGCAGGGGGCGGCGTGGGCAGAGTGCGCGCCAAGGTTGGTCGTGATTCCGGATGCGTTGTTTGATGAGATCAGCAGACTTGAATCTGCTGCCCGCGTCGGGTTTGTGATTGATTTGCCAGCCGCCCCGGCGCTTCAGCGCGGTGTTGCATCGGTAGTTCTTGACCGCGTGCAGGATGCTGGCAATGTAGGCTCTATCTTGCGCAGTGCGGCGGCTTTTGGTTTTCGTCAGGTACTTTCGCTCACCGGCAGCGCCGCCTTGTGGTCGCCCAAGGTACTGCGGGCTGGCATGGGCGCACATTTTGCGCTGGATCTGGTGGAGGGGCTGGCCACGCCCGACATCCAGGGGCTGGGCGTACCCCTGGTCGTCACCAGTTCGCACCATGGGGAACTGCTCCCGCAAGCTGTTCTACCGTGGCCATGCGCCTGGGTTCTGGGGCATGAAGGGCAAGGCATTTGCGAGTCGCTGTCGCAAGCTGCCGCGCTATCGGTGCGTATCGGCCAGCCTGGCGGTGGCGAGTCGCTCAACGTAGCTGCTGCTGCCGCCATCTGCCTGCATGCCAGTGCGGCGGCCCACGCAAAAGCCGCACCCTGACGCGGCCGTCCTGGCGAGTTCGCTGGGCTATACTCGGGGGCTTTCCAGAACGTAGTCCTTCCAAGCGTTTTCACGGGGCAAGACCGTCGGCTTTTCCAACGGCAGCGCGTCGCCGCGCGGCGGGTACTCCCTGGAAGACCAGCGTTCTGGAAGTGGCCCGGTAGCGCTTGGCAGCAGCCAGTAGCCGAATCCCGGCAATGCTTGGGCCTACCCGTAACCAACCCGGAGATCCCCGTGCTTTTGTCTCTCAAGGGAAATAACCCGCACGCCATATTGGCGCTCGCAGACGGCACGGTTTATTTTGGTGATTCGATCGGGGCAACTGGTGCGCGTGTTGGAGAAGTGGTGTTCAACACCGCGATGACCGGTTACCAAGAAATTCTGACCGATCCCAGCTATTGCCAGCAGATTGTCACGCTTACCTATCCGCATATCGGCAACTATGGCGTCAACCCGCAGGACACCGAGTCCGCCAAAGTTCAGGCCGCAGGTCTGGTCATCAAGGATCTGCCGCTAGCAGCCTCGAATTTCCGCCAATCTGGCACGCTGGGTGACTACCTCTGCGCTGAAAACACAGTGGCCATCGCCAACATCGATACCCGCAAACTAACCCGGCACATCCGCAGCGCAGGCGCGCAGAACGGCTGCATTGTGGGCCTGCCCGTTGGTCAGGAAGTGACCCCCTCCAAAGTGGAGGAAGCGCTGCTGGCGGCGCGGCGCGCACCTTCCATGGCAGGATTGGACCTGGCCCGCGTCGTATCCGCCAAGGAGCCTTATGCGTGGACCCAGAACGAGTGGTCTCTGCATGCACCGGGTAACGGCGGGAAGCCGGGTTTTGGAACCCTGGCTACTCCGCAGTACCACGTGGTGGCTTACGACTTCGGCGTCAAACACAACATCCTGCGCATGCTGGCGCAGCGTGGCTGCAAGGTGACGGTGGTGCCAGCCCAGACCAGCGCGCATCAAGTGCTGGCGCTGCAACCCGATGGTATTTTCCTGTCCAACGGGCCGGGAGACCCGGAGCCTTGCGATTACGCCATTGCCGCCACCCATGCTTTGATCGACACCGGCAAACCGGTCTTCGGCATTTGTCTGGGGCACCAGATCATGGCGCTGGCGTCCGGGGCCAAGACCTTCAAAATGAAGTTTGGGCACCATGGTGCCAACCACCCGGTGAAAGAGCTGGACACTGGGCGTGTCAGCATCACGAGCCAGAACCACGGGTTCGCAGTCGACGAAAAATCGCTGCCGGCCAACCTGCGTATTACCCATGTGAGCTTGTTCGATGGCACGGTGCAGGGCCTGGCGCGCACCGACCGGCCGGCCTTTTGTTTCCAGGGGCATCCGGAGGCCTCGCCGGGTCCCCACGACATTGCGTACCTGTTCGAGCGTTTTGTTGCGCTGATGAAAGCACACCATGCCTAAACGCACCGACATAAAAAGCATTCTCATCATTGGTGCCGGGCCCATCGTCATCGGGCAGGCATGTGAATTTGATTACTCTGGCGTACAGGCGTGCCGGGCACTGCGTGAAGAAGACTTCAAGGTCATCCTGATCAACAGCAACCCGGCCACCATCATGACCGACCCGGCGACGGCGGACGTGACCTACATCGAGCCGATCACCTGGCAAACGGTAGAGAAGATCATTGCCAAAGAGCGGCCCGGTGCGATCTTGCCCACCATGGGCGGCCAGACGGCACTTAATTGCGCGTTGGATTTGTGGCACCACGGGGTGCTCAAGCGGTACGGCGTTGAGCTGATCGGCGCCAGTCCCGAGGCGATCGACAAGGCTGAAGACCGGCTCAAATTCAAACAGGCGATGACCCGCATCGGCCTTAAGTCGGCGCGCTCAGGTATCGCCCACAGCATGGAGGAGGCCTGGGTGGTGCAGAAAACACTTGGGTTTCCGACCGTGATCCGCCCCAGTTTTACGCTCGGTGGAACCGGTGGTGGCATTGCCTACAACGCCGAGGAGTTCGAGACCATCTGCAAACGCGGCCTGGAGGCCTCGCCCACCAGCGAGTTGCTGATTGAGGAGTCGTTGCTGGGCTGGAAAGAGTTTGAGATGGAAGTGGTGCGCGACAAGGCCGACAACTGCATCATCGTGTGTTCGATCGAGAACCTCGACCCGATGGGTGTGCATACCGGCGACTCGATCACCGTAGCACCGGCGCAGACGCTGACCGACCGGGAGTACCAGATCATGCGCAACGCCTCGCTGGCGGTGCTGCGCGAGATCGGCGTCGACACGGGTGGCTCCAACGTGCAGTTTGCGATCAACCCGCAAGACGGGCGCATGGTGGTGATCGAAATGAATCCCCGGGTGAGCCGCTCTTCGGCGCTGGCCTCCAAGGCCACCGGATTTCCGATTGCAAGGATCGCCGCAAAACTCGCCATTGGTTACACGCTGGACGAGTTGCGCAACGAGATAACCGGCGGTGCCACACCCGCCAGTTTCGAGCCCAGTATTGACTACGTGGTCACCAAAGTGCCGCGTTTCGCGTTTGAGAAGTTCCCGGCCGCCGATTCGCGGTTAACCACTCAGATGAAGTCGGTCGGTGAGGTGATGGCAATTGGCCGCACGTTCCAGGAGTCGTTCCAGAAGGCCCTGCGCGGGCTGGAGGTCGGCGTCGACGGCATGAACGAGAAAACCCAGGATCGCGAGGTGCTCGAGAAGGAGCTGGGCGAACCCGGGCCGGAACGGATCTGGTACGTGGGTGACGCCTTCGCCCAGGGCATGACGGTGGACGAAGTGTTTGCCCTGACCAAGATAGATCCCTGGTTCTTGATGCAGATCGAGGAAATCGTCAAGATCGAGCTAGAGCTGGAAACCAAGACGCTTGAAGTGCTGGACGCACCGACGTTGCGCGCACTCAAGAAGAAAGGCTTTTCGGACCGGCGCATTGCGCGGCAGCTCAAGACCACGGACACCGTGGTGCGCAATCGGCGCCGCGAGCTCGGTGTGCGGCCGGTCTACAAACGGGTTGATACTTGCGCGGCGGAGTTCCCGACGCATACCGCTTACCTGTATTCGACCTACGAAGACGAGTGCGAAGCGCAACCGACCAGCAACCGCAAGATCATGGTGCTCGGTGGCGGACCGAACCGTATCGGGCAGGGCATAGAGTTCGACTACTGCTGTGTGCATGCGGCATTGGCACTACGGGAAGACGGGTACGAGACCATCATGGTCAACTGCAACCCTGAAACCGTATCGACCGACTACGACACCAGCGACCGGCTCTACTTCGAGCCGCTCACGCTGGAGGACGTGCTGGAGATAGTGGACAAGGAAAAGCCGCTCGGTGTGATCGTGCAATACGGCGGCCAGACACCGCTCAAGCTGGCGCTGGACCTCGAGGCCCATGGCGTACCGATCATCGGCACCAGAGCGGACATGATCGACGCCGCCGAAGATCGCGAGCGGTTCCAGAAGTTGCTGCAGACGCTGGGCCTGCGCCAGCCACCCAACGCGACCGCACGCACCGAGCCGGAAGCACTGGAAAAGGCAGCTGCCTTGGGCTATCCGCTGGTGGTACGCCCGAGTTACGTGCTCGGTGGGCGAGCGATGGAGATCGTGCACGAGCAGCGCGATCTGGAGCGTTACATGCGTGAGGCGGTCAAGGTGTCCCACGACTCGCCGGTGTTGCTGGACCGCTTCCTCAATGATGCGATCGAATGCGACGTGGATGCCTTGTGTGATGGCCAGCGCGTGTTTATCGGTGGGGTCATGGAGCATATCGAGCAGGCGGGTGTACACAGCGGCGACTCTGCCTGCTCGTTGCCGCCGTATTCGCTCTCAGCGGCGACGGTGGCTGAACTCAAGCTGCAGACGGCTGCCATGGCGCGCGCCCTGCAGGTCGTGGGTTTGATGAACGTACAGTTCGCGATCCAGCAGGTTCGCGATGGCAATGGGGTGGAGGAAGACGTGATCTTCGTGCTCGAAGTCAACCCGCGTGCTTCGCGTACCGTGCCATTTGTAAGCAAGGCCACTGGTATCCAGCTGGCCAAAGTAGCCGCGCGTTGCATGGTCGGGCAGTCATTGGACGCGCAGGGAATCTACAACGAGGTCACGCCGCCGTATTTCAGCGTCAAGGAAGCCGTCTTTCCGTTTGTCAAGTTCCCCGGGGTTGACACGATTCTCGGTCCCGAGATGAAGTCCACCGGCGAGGTGATGGGTGCGGGCAAAACTTTTGGTGAAGCGTTTGTGAAGTCGCAACTGGGCGCCGGTACCCGGCTACCACGTTCGGGCAAAGCGTTCATATCGGTCAGGCAGAACGACAAACCACGGGCGGTGCGGGTTGCGAGCGAGTTGCTGGCGATGGGCTTCGAGTTGATCGCGACCAAAGGTACTGCCGCAGCCATTTCCGCTGCAGGCCTGGTGTGCCAGGTAGTGAACAAGGTGACGGAAGGGCGCCCGCACGTAGTGGACATGATCAAGAACAACGAGATCGTGCTGGTTGTCAACACGGTGGAGGAACGGCGCAACGCAATTGCCGACTCACGCCAGATACGTACATCGGCGTTGGCGGCGCGGGTGACTACGTTTACAACTATTGCCGGAGCCGAGGCGGCGGTGCAGGGCATGCAATACCTGGATGATCTGGGTGTGGTGTCGCTGCAGGAGCTGCACGCGCAGCTGGCAGAACTCGCGGCATAATCGACTATCGTCCGGGACCGGCTGCGCGCACACGCAGTTCGGTCCCGGCTATTTTTTGACGACTGTTTTCTTATGGCAACAATTCCAATTACCAAACGCGGCGCTGAAAAACTGAAGACCGAGCTGCACCGGCTGAAGACTGTGGACCGTCCCTGGGTCATCAATGCCATCGCCGAGGCACGGGCGCAGGGGGACTTGAGCGAAAACGCCGAATACGAGGCCGCCAAGGACCGCCAGGGATTCATCGAAGGGCGCATCCAGGAGGTGGAAAGCAAACTCTCGGCGGCCCAGGTGATCGATCCGAGCGTGCTGGACGCAGGCGGCCGGGTGGTTTTCGGTGCTACGGTGGATCTGGAGGACGAGTCCTCAGGATCTGTGGTTACCTACCAGATAGTCGGCGAGGACGAAGCCGATCTGAAGCTCGGGCTGGTCAACATCAGCAGCCCGATTGCGCGTGCGCTGATCGGCAAGGAGCAGGGCGACAGCGCAGAAGTGCAGGCACCCGGGGGTATTCGGCATTTTGAGATAGTGGCCGTGCGGTACCTGTGACCGCCGCCAAAGATTCGATTGCTACTCAGCCTTTCAGGTCTGACTGCGTTTTTTGATGCTGGCCTGGCGGGGCTTGGCGCGTTTTACCTGTCCACCTGGCGTCAGCCGCTGATTGCCGAGCACCCTCAAAGTGCGCACTTCCGGACGCTGACCCCCGCGTTTGCTGTATTTGAGTACTTTGACATCACGTGGCCCGGCCATGCGGTCTTCAGGAGTTTCTTTTTCTTTGAGCGGTACCGGGCGCCACAACACCAGCAGCTTCCCAATGTGTTGGATCGGCGCTGCGCCAAGTTCGTCCGACAAGGTCTGGAATATGCTTTCACGGGCGGACCGGTCGTCGGACAGCACGCGAACCTTGATCAGCCCATGGGCGTCCAGCGCGGCCGAGGTTTCCTTTTTGACGGCGGGTGTCAGCCCGTCGGAGCCGACCATCACCACCGGATCAAGATGGTGGGCCAGCGCGCGCTGCTCTTTGCGTTGTGCCGGAGTCAATTGAATTTGGGGCATGCAGCTATTATCGATTGAACCAAGATGACAAAAACCAAGAGCAAAAAAGTCAACAAGGCGTGGCTCAATGACCACATCAACGACCCCTATGTCAAACTGGCCAAACGGGAGGGCTACCGCGCGCGCGCCGCCTACAAACTCAAGGAAATTGACGAGACCCTGCATTTGATCAAACCCGGCGACCTGGTGGTGGACCTCGGTTCCACTCCTGGTGCCTGGAGCCAGTACGTGCGCAACAAGCTGTCGCCAAAAACAGCCGTCGGTGGCGGTGCCGCTGCGGGCGCTCTGAACGGAAGCATTATTGCGCTGGACCTCCTGCCGATGGACCCGGTAGAGGGCGCCATCTTTCTGCAAGGCGACTTCCGCGAGCCGGCCGTGTTGCTGCAACTGGCGCAAACCATGGACGGTCGCCTCGCCGATGTGGTGGTGTCGGACATGGCACCGAACCTGTCGGGCGTCGAATCGGCCGATGCGGCGCGGATTACGCACCTGGTGGAACTGGCGCTGGAGTTCAGCCAGAGCCACATGAAACCGGCTGGTGCGCTGGTGGTCAAAGTGTTTCATGGCAGTGGCTACAGCCAGCTGGTCAAACTCTTCAAGGAGTCCTTCCTGGTGGTCAAACCGATCAAACCCAAGGCGTCACGCGGCAAGTCTTCGGAGACTTTTCTGGTCGGCATCGGCCTCAAAATCCCCGCCCAATGACGCTCTGACGGCGACCGTACAGGTCAAAAAGTCAGCCAATCACCTTGTTGTATCTGCGGTTGAAGGCCGGAATATTGGGCTCCAGCTGCCTTGAAACGCCTAAAATGGGGCGCAACTGCGACTTGTCTTTGTGTATCGGTGCAACGCGTTTGCCGTATCGAATATGCTGCCTGCGTTTTGTTGCCCCATGATTGGAGCCTAGTTTGAATAATCAATGGTTTTCTAAAGTTGCCGTCTGGCTGGTTATTGCTCTGGTGCTGTTTACTGTTTTCAAACAGTTCGACACCCGCAGCGTAGCCAATTCCGGATACCTCGGTTATTCCGATTTTCTGGAGGAAGTGCGTGGCAAACGCATCAAGAGCGCCATCATCCAGGAGGGGCAGGGCGGCACCGAAATCATCGCGGTCACCAACGAGGACCGCAAGGTTCGCACAACCGCCACCTACCTGGACCGTGGCCTGGTCGGCGACCTGATCGCCAACGGCGTCAAATTCGATGTCAAACCGCGCGAAGAAGGCTCGTTGCTGATGACCTTGCTGGTCAGCTGGGGGCCCATGTTGCTGCTGATTGGTGTGTGGGTCTATTTCATGCGTCAGATGCAGGGTGGCGGCAAGGGCGGGGCATTCAGCTTTGGTAAAAGCAAGGCCCGCATGCTCGATGAAAACACCAACCAGGTCACGTTTGCCGACGTCGCAGGTTGCGATGAGGCCAAAGAGGAAGTCAAGGAGGTGGTCGACTTCCTGAAAGACCCGCAACGGTTTCAGAAGCTGGGGGGCCGTATTCCGCGCGGGCTGTTGCTGGTAGGCCCTCCTGGCACCGGCAAGACCCTGCTGGCCAAAGGGATCGCGGGCGAAGCCAAGGTTCCGTTCTTCTCGATCTCCGGTTCTGATTTTGTGGAAATGTTCGTGGGTGTCGGCGCGGCGCGTGTGCGGGACATGTTCGACAACGCAAAGAAGAATGCGCCATGTATTATCTTCATCGACGAAATTGACGCAGTGGGTCGCCAGCGTGGCGCGGGTCTGGGCGGGGGCAATGACGAACGCGAACAGACGCTGAACCAGATGTTGGTCGAGATGGACGGTTTTGAGACCAACGTAGGTGTGATTGTGGTGGCCGCTACCAACCGCCCCGACATTCTGGATGCAGCATTGTTGCGGCCCGGCCGATTCGACCGCCAGGTCTACGTGACGCTGCCAGACATCCGCGGCCGCGAACAAATCCTGAACGTGCATATGCGCAAGGTGCCGCTGGGCCAGGACGTGAGTTCCAGCATCATTGCCCGCGGCACACCCGGCATGTCGGGTGCCGACCTGGCAAATCTGTGCAACGAAGCTGCGCTGATGGCTGCCCGGCGCAATGCCCGTGTGGTGGAAATGCAGGACTTCGAGAAAGCCAAAGACAAAATCCTGATGGGCCCGGAGCGCAAGAGTATGGTCATGCCCGAGAGCGAACGCATCAACACTGCCTACCACGAGTCCGGCCACGCGCTGATCGGCAAGTTGCTGCCCAAATGCGACCCGGTGCATAAAGTGACCATCATTCCGCGCGGCCGCGCCCTCGGCGTGACGATGAGTCTGCCCGCGCAGGACCGCTACAGCTACGACAGCGACTACATGCTGAGCCAGATCAGCATGTTGTTTGGCGGGCGCATTGCCGAAGAAGTCTTCATGCACCAGATGACCACCGGTGCCAGCAACGATTTCGAGCGTGCTACCCAGATCGCCCGTGACATGGTCACCCGTTACGGTATGACCGACGCCCTGGGTCCCATGGTGTACGCCGAAAACGAAGGCGAAGTGTTTCTTGGCCGTTCTGTCACCAAGACCACCAACATGAGCGAGCAGACCATGCAAAAGGTTGACGCTGAAGTGCGCCGCATTATTGACCAGCAGTATTCGCTGGCGCGCAAGTTGGTGGAAGACAACCAGGACAAGATGCACGTTATGGCCAAGGCCTTGCTGGAGTGGGAAACCATCGACAGCGACCAGATTGACGACATCATGGGCGGCAAGGAGCCACGTCCGCCGAAAGACTGGACGCCACGGGCACCGACGCCCAGTGCTGGCGGATCGGGCGGCCCACCGGCAGTCGCGCCGGATCCAGCACCTACCGTGGCTTGAACACGGCAGGCGGCAGCGCACTAGTTACTAATGGGGCTTTGGCCCCATTTTCGTTGTGCACCATGTGCTTGTCAGGTGTGCCAAAGGCCAACTTCGCTTTCTGAATAAACCATGATCTGGCAGACTTCGCGATTTGTTATTGCACTGGCGCGCCCCTGCGTGATGGGCATCGTCAACGTCACGCCCGACTCTTTCTTCGACGGCGGGCAACACGCGTCCTTGGCCGCTGCGTTGAAGCACTGCGAGAAGTTGCTGGCCGACGGCGCGCATGTACTGGACATCGGCGGTGAGTCAAGCCGCCCCGGGGCGCTGCCGCTGCCGCTGGACGAGGAACTGGCCCGGGTGCTGCCGGTCATCCGCGAAGCAGTCAACATGGGGGTGCCGGTATCGGTAGACACCTACAAGCCCGAGGTGATGCAGGCGGCGCTCGACCTGGGAGCCGATATCGTCAACGACATCTGGGCCTTGCGTCAGCCCGGCGCGGCGCAGCTCGTAGCGCGTTACCCCCTGTGCGGGGTTTGCCTGATGCATATGCACCGGGAACCGCAAACCATGCAGGTGGAGCCGATGCAAGGCGACGTGGTGCCGCAGGTTCTGTCGCAGCTATCGCAATGGGCGCAGCAGCTACGCGCGCTGGGTGTGGCCCGGGAGCGGATCGTCATCGATCCAGGTATCGGTTTTGGCAAGACCGTGGCGCAAAATTTCACGTTGCTGGCGCGCCAGCGCGAGTTGCTGGCTGCCGGTTACCCGGTGCTAGCCGGCTGGTCGCGCAAATCTTCGCTCGCGATGGCCACCAGCAAGTCGCTGGCCAGCCTGGCCACACTGGACGTACAGTCGCGTATGGTGCCCAGTGTCGCAGCTGCCCTGTTGGCGGTAGAGCGCGGGGCTGGCATAGTGCGCGTGCACGATGTGCGCGAGACGGTGCAGGCGCTGGCGGTTCTCGATGCCATTCAGTGAGCAGCAGCTTCCAACAAAAAAACATTGACAGGGGATCAAAGTGACCAGAAAGTATTTCGGAACCGATGGCATTCGCGGAACCGTTGGGCAGTCGCCGATCACGCCTGACTTCGTGCTGCGTCTGGCGCATGCGGTGGGCCGCGTGCTGAAACGTTCGGAGTCCAGGCCGGTGGTGCTGATTGGCAAAGACACGCGTATTTCGGGCTACATGCTGGTGAGTGCGCTGGAGAGCGGTTTCAACTCTGCGGGTGTGGACGTAGTGCTGCTGGGCCCTCTGCCAACGCCCGGCGTGGCCTACCTGACGCGTGCCCAGCGCGCATCCCTGGGTGTAGTCATCAGCGCCAGCCACAACGCGTTCCCCGACAATGGCATCAAGTTCTTCAGCGCCCAGGGCGCAAAGTTGCCGGACGCCTGGGAACTTGCGGTGGAAGCGGCGCTGGACGAGGCTCCGGTCTGGGCCGACTCGGCTTCGTTGGGGAAGACCCGGCGGCTCGAGGATGCGTCGGGCCGCTATATCGAGTTTTGCAAAAGCACCTTCGCCAGCGACCTGACCTTCAGGGGTTTGAAGATCGTGGTGGACGCAGCGCACGGTGCCGCTTACCACATCGCCCCGATGGTATTCCATGAGCTGGGTGCCGAGGTGGTGGCTATCGGCTGCGCGCCCGATGGGCTCAACATCAACCATGAGGTCGGCGCAACCCACCCCGAGGCGCTGGTGCGCGCCGTGCTGGACAACCACGCCGACTACGGTGTAGCGCTGGATGGGGACGCCGACCGCCTGCAACTGGTGGATGCCCAGGGCAGGCTCTACAACGGCGACGAGTTGTTGTACCTGATGGCCGACGACCGGCTTGGGCGCGACGAACACGTGCCAGGTGTGGTTGGTACCCTGATGACCAATATGGCGGTTGAAGTAGCGCTCAAGGCGCGCGGTGTGCATTTTGTGCGGGCCAAAGTCGGCGACCGCTACGTACTCGAAGAGCTCGAGAAACACCAGTGGATTCTGGGCGGTGAAGGTTCTGGGCATTTGTTGGCCCTGGACAAACACACCACCGGCGACGGCCTGATTTCTGCGTTGCAGGTGCTGCAGGCCTGTATAAGAAGCGGCCAGACCATGGCGCAATTGTTGGCCGGCGTGACGCTTTTCCCGCAGACCATGATCAATGTCAAACTGCGCGCCGGCCAGGACTGGAAGGCAAATGTCGGCCTGGCGCGGGAGACCCAGGCGGTCGAGCGCGAGCTCGGCAATACCGGGCGGGTGTTGATCCGGGCCAGCGGTACCGAGCCACTGCTGCGGGTGATGGTGGAGGCGCGCGACGCCGCGCAGGCCCAGGCTTGTGCCCAACGGCTGGTGTTGACGCTGGCCGACTGAAGCATACTGGCCTGCCGGTCGAAGGACCATCAATGAACCATGTGACAGTAGTTCGCGCTGATTACCACAACGCCTTGCATGCGCTGGCATTGGTGGACCTGCTGGATGCCTATGCGCGAGACCCGGCAGGCGGTGCCACGCCGCTTTGCGACTTCGCGCGGGCCAACCTTGTTGCGTCCCTGGCACAGCGGCCACACGCGTTCAGTGTGTTGGCCTTTGACGGCACGCAGCCGGTTGGCCTGGCAAACTGCTTCGAAGGTTTTTCGACCTTTGCCGGCCGACCCCTGGTCAACATCCATGACCTGGCGGTGGCGCCCGGCCATCGCGGGCGGCGCGTTGGCGAGCAAATACTGGCACTGGTTGAGCAGATTGCCCGCGAACGCGGTGCCTGCAAAGTTACGCTCGAAGTGCTGCCGGGCAACCAAAGCGCAAACCGGCTGTATGCGCGCTCGGGTTTCGCCAGCTACCAGCTCGATCCGGCCATGGGACACGCGCAGTTCTTGCAAAAGTGGCTGGAATAGACCCCTATGCTGGCCCTTGCACACAGACATTCGCACCTTCTTCGGCGAGCCCGCTAATTTCTGTCATGCATCTTGGTGGTGTTGGCAACCGCCATGGCCCGCGTTAGCCTATGATGAAAGCATAATCAGAATACAAGCCCTCCGTTTTTCGGAGGGCCCCGTCCGTTGGGGGCGTAATGCCATGAAAGATAGCAGTGTCAAGCAGCGGCTGGCGGCCATTCTGGCCGCCGACGCCACCGGCTTTTCGCGCCTGATGCAGGGCGACGAAAAGTCCACCATGGCCGAGCTCGACTCGGCGCGTTCCGTGTTCCGAACCCAGATCGAGGCGCACCAGGGCCGGGTAATGGACATGGCGGGCGACTCGGTGTTTGCCGTGTTCGATACCGCGTCGGGTGCCGTGGCCGCCGCGCACGCGGTGCAAAAGACTCTTAACGCCAAGGCCAATACACTGCCTGAAGACCGCCAGATGCGGTTCCGGATTGGTGTGCACCTGGGCGACGTGATGGAAAAGGCCGACGGCACCGTATTCGGTGACGGGGTCAATATTGCTTCGCGACTGGAGGCATTGGCGGAGCCCGGCGGCATCACGGTATCGGACGCGGTGCAGGGCGCAGTGCGCGGCAAGGTCGACGCCAC
>JANOCN010000551.1:0-7703 GCA_031412185.1 Betaproteobacteria bacterium
GCAGCGGGTGGAAGCGGTCCCGCTTTCCGCGCTGGTGCCTCTGGTGGCCTGAAGCGGCGCATTGTGCGCCGTAACGTCAGTGGGGCGGCGTGACCGGCAGCACCTCGCCCCGGCACTCGCCAAACCCGATCCGCGCCGCGCCGGGTTTCTCGCACCAGCCGCGCAGTATGACGGCGTCGCCGTCGTGCAGGAAAGCGCGTTGTTCACCGCCATCGAGCGTGATTGGCTCTTTGCCGCCCTTGGTCTGTTCGATGATGGCACCGGCCTCCTGCGCCGTCGGGCCAGAGATGGTGCCGGTGCCCAGCAAGTCCCCGCTTTGCAGGTTGCAGCCGCCCATGCTGTGCTGGGTCACCATTTGCGCCACGGTCCAGTACTGGTGACGAAAACTGGTGTGCGACACCCGCGTACCAGCGTGGCCTGTGGCGCGGCCCTGCGCCGTCTGTATCAAGACGTCGAGCTGCACGTCGAGCACGCCCTGCGCGCGGTTGCCCGCACTGTCCAGGTAGGCCAGCGGCTGCGGCTCATCAGCCGGGCGCGTGAACGGCAGACGAAACGGCACCAGGGCCTCCATGCTTACGACCCAGGGCGAAATACTGGTGCAGAAGTTCTTGCCCAAAAATGGGCCCAGGGGTGCCATCTCCCAGAACTGGATGTCGCGTGCTGACCAGTCGTTGAGCAGGCACATGCCAAAGATGTGCTGCTCTGCCTGTGCCAGCGGGATCGTTGTACCTTGTGTATTGCCTGGGCCGATAAAGATGCCCATCTCAAGCTCGTAGTCGAGCCGCGCGCAGGGTCCGTAGACCGGAGCCTTGGCACCGGGTTGCATGCTTTGCCCCATGGGCCGGTGGAACGGCGTACCGCTCACCACCACACTGGACGCGCGCCCGTGGTAAGCGATTGGAATCCACTGGAAGTTGGCCGTCAGCGGGTCGTCGGGCCGTGCGATGCGGCCCACGTTGCGCGCATGGTGGATGGAGGTGTAGAAATCGGTGTAGTCGCCAATACGGGTGGGCAGGCTGTACTGCACGTCGGTCTGAGGCACCAGGCAGCTACGCGCGGTCTGCTGCTGCGCCGTGCTGGCCCCCGCTTCCAGCAAAGCGAACAAGGCATGGCGCAGCGCCTGCCAGGACGCTGGGCCCAGTGCCATGAAGTCGTTCAGCGCGTCCTGGGCGCAGGTGGTGCAGGCATGTTGCGCCGCGCCCTGCAAGGCACGGGCGGCACTGAGTGCACCCAGATCGAGCACCTGGTCGCCAATCGCAACGCCGCCCCTGAATGCATCGCCGCTGCCAGTGCGCCGGAACACGGCAATTGGCAGGTTTTGCAACGGAAAATCGGTGTGGCCATTGGCGCTGTCCAGCCAGCTGCGCGCAGCGGGATCGTGGGTATGGTTGCGTGTGGTCATGCTGGGGCTTCGCGGATGGCTTTTGACAGGTTCAGGCCGAACAGGTTGGGTATGTATTCAGACAGACGCCATCAATGCGTCGTCAAAAATCGCCACCGCACGCGTCCAGCCGGCCGAGGCACCACGAATCTTGTGCGGAAAACACGAGATAAAGAAACCATCGGGTGGCAGCACCTCCAGGTTGTGCAGCTTCTCGATATGGCAGTACCCGATGTCGCGCCCGGCCTTGTGGCCTTCCCAGATCAGCGAGGCGTCCTTGGTTTCGCCGTATTTCTTGGCAGTGTGCACAAACGGTGCGTCCCAGCTCCAGGCATCGGTGCCGGTAAGGCGGATACCTCGCTCCAGCAGATACATGGTGGCCTCGTAGCCCATGCCCGCCCCGGCCGACACATAGTCGTTACTCCCGTAACGCGAACCCGCCCGGGTATTGATCACCACAATCTCCAGCGGTTTGAGCGTGTGGCCGATACGCGCGAGCTCGGCTTCCACATCCGCAGCAGTCACCACATAGCCATCGGCCATGCCCCGAAAGTCGAGCTTGACGGCCGGCTGGAAACACCACTCCAGCGGCACGTCGTGAATGGCGATGGCAGGCTTCTTGTCGCCCAGCGCCTTGTCCATGGTGGAATGGAAGTGGTACGGCGCGTCCAGGTGGGTACCGTTGTGGGTGGACAGGTTGATCAGCTCCACCGCCCAGCCCTCGCCGTCGGGCAGGTCTTCGCGCTTCAGGCCCGGGAAAAAGGGCTCGACCTGCTCGAAAGTCTGGTCGTGGGTGAAGTACTGGATCTTTGGTGCAAAGGCCGGTGGGTCGCTCAGTACATCGTTTTCCAGAAAGATCGAGAGATCGACAAATTTGCGTGGCATGGTCAACTCCTTGTGGGTCGGTGGTTCAGAAAACGAAATCTCGGCAGATCACGACGGGTACCGCATGGGCCGCCAATTCTTGCTCAGTTTGCCCCGTAGCGCAGCCGTCGCTCGGTCAGTGCCAACAATGCATTGCTCGCAAAACCGATGGCACCCAGCAACACGATACCGGCAAACAGCTCACTGGCACGAAAGGATCGGGCGGCCAGCAGAATAGCCTGCCCCAGACCGGCCTGCGAGGCGAGCATTTCGCCCACCACTGCGACGATCAGCGCCACTGTCATTGACAGGCGCATACCCGACAAAATGTCCGGCAAGGCGTTGGGCAAGCCGATCTTGGTGACGAACCCGGCGCGGCTCAGCTGCAGCGCCTGCGCCACCTCCTGGAGCCGCACGTGTACGTTGGCGAAGCCGTGTACCGTGGCCAGCAGCACCGGCCACATGGCACCAAATGCCACCACGGCCAGCACCATATTGCCCGACAGGCCAAAGATGGAAATGGCCAGCGGCATCACGGCAGAAGCCGGCAGCGGGCGGATGAACTCGAGCGTCGGTTGCACCCAGGCCCGCGCCGTGGCCGAGATACCAATCAATGCACCCAGTGCAACGCCCAACACACACGCCAGGCCCCAGCCCAGCAGCATGCGCCCCACCGTAGCCAGCGTGAACGCCGCCAGATCGCCGTCCACCAATCCTTCGTGCAGGCTGCCCAGCGTGGCTTCGGGGGTGGGCAGAAAAACCTTGCTGACCCACTGGCCGTGGCTTGCCAGCCACCACACGGCCACCAGCGCAGCCAGCAGCGCCACCGACTCCAGCATGGAGCGCACAGACATACTGCCCGTCGTCTTTATCGGTGTGCCCGCGCCCTGTGGGGCTGCGGTGCCATGAACCTTCGGAA
The DNA here is from genome assembly GCA_031412185.1 of Betaproteobacteria bacterium. Lineage (GTDB taxonomy): Bacteria > Pseudomonadota > Gammaproteobacteria > Burkholderiales > Burkholderiaceae_C > CAISIP01. Next base: position 3,165 of record JANOCN010000551.1, read on the forward strand.
CGGCCGGGCGGCTCATCCTATCTCCCCCATACGCCGCGCGACCCATCGCTGCAGGCGCAGCGAAGCAGCGTTGACGGCAAATCCCACCACACTGATCCAGAACAACCAGGCCAGCATCAAGGCCGGGTCGAGACTTTGCTGGGCAATCATGACGGCGTATCCCATACCGTGCGGATTCGCCGCGATCTCCACTGTCACCGCAACCACCAGCGCAATCGCCACGCTCAGACGCAGCGCCACGAAGAGGCGCGGCACAATGGCTGGCAAAACAATCTTGGTGAACCGCGCCAGCGGCCGCAGTTGCAGCGCGTGCGCCACCTCCAGCAGGCGTGGCTCGACCTGTTGCACCGCCGCCTGGGTCAGCACCAGCATAGGCCAGGCGCAGGCGAAGGCCACCACACTGATCTCCATGCGCAACCCAAAACCGTAGACCAGCATGGCCAGCGGTATCAGTGCCACCGAAGGCACCGGACGCAACAACTCGATACTCAGAAAACCCAGTGCCGCAGCACGCCGTGACAAACCCAACACGGTGCCCAGCAGGATGCCCAGCGCACTGCCTAGCGCCAGGCCGAGCGCCGCACACGCCAGCGTAAAGCCGGTGGCCGACAGCAATGAGCCGTCACCCAGTGAACGCAGGAATGCCAGCACGGCGGCGCTTGGCGGAGCCACTGCATCGCTGCCCTTGCCAGCCGTGCGCGCCCACCACTCCAGTGCGGCCAGCAGCAGCAGCGGGAATACCATCGGCCTGGCAATGCGCAATGCAAGCACTTCAGTGGTGCCCCAGGGTGCCGACCCCCACGATCGGCCCGGCATGACCGCTCTGCCTCCCGAGGGTACTGTCGCCAACTTGCGGCGGCCCGTCAGAGGCGAGATACCGGTACAACTCGCGGCGCAGGCGCAGGAACTCAGGATGTTCCTTGGTGTCGAGCTGACTGCGCGGGCGCGGCAGATTCACGCTGACGGTCGCAGCCAGGCTCGGTTTGCCAGGCTCGGGGTTGGAGCGCAGGGCAATCACCCGGTCCCCGAGATAAATCGCTTCTTCGAGGTCGTGGGTCACAAACATGACGGTCAGGCCCTGCTCGCGCACCAGGCGCGCCAGTTCGTCCTGCAGGTTCTCGCGTGTCATCGCATCCAGCGCGCCAAATGGCTCATCCATCAGCAGCAGCGTGGGCTCTTGCGCCAGACAACGCGCAATCTGGACCCGCTGCTGCATACCACCGGAGAGCTGGGCCGGAAACTTGGCCGCGTGGGCCGACAGGCCCACCGTTTCCAGAACCTTCGCAATCCGTGCTGCGCGCTCTGGCCCGCCGACCCCCGCAGCTTCCAGGGCCAAGCTCACATTGGCCGACACCGTGCGCCAGGGCAACAAGGCGCGGCCGTAGTCCTGGAATACAAAGGCCACTTCGCGCGACGGGCCTGTCACCGGCTGCCCGGCACGTCGCACAACGCCGCCGCTGGGGGCCACAAATCCGGCAGCGGCACGCAACAGTGTGGTCTTGCCGCAACCGGACGGACCAATCACGCAGACAAACTCGCCCCGCTGCACACCCAGGGAAGTGGGCGACAGGATTTCGCGCCCACCCAGGTGGATGGACACACCATCGAAATCCAGCAGGGCCATGGCAGTAGCGGGTTGCGCTGGTTATCTCGTTAGCGGGCTATCAGGTTGGCCACGTTGGGCGTGGACTTCAGCATCTCCTGGTCTTTCATGAGGCTGACCCAGTAGGAAAGCTGCTTTTCACTGACCGTCGGGCCGGGTGGTGAAATCTGGACTTTGGCCAGAACTTCGGGTGGCAGCTTTATATATTTGCCGATGTGCGCACGCACCTTGGCGTCATTGGCAGGTTTGGCCATGAAGGCGGCACCTTCCGCCACCGCCTCGCGAAAAGCCTTGGCTGCTGCCGGATTCTTCTGCACCCAGCTGCGTTTCGCCGCGTGTACGATGGTGTGGTTGCCCTCGGCGAGAAAGGTCGAATAGTACGACGCCACATAACCTGCACCGGTGTCGGTGATGCGGCTCATGAACGGGTCGGCAGTGACCACGGCGTCCAGCGAGCCGCCGCGCAGCAGGTCGCCATGTTGCGGAAACGAGGCCTCGACAAAGTTGACCTTTTTGTAGTCCACCCCCTGCAGCTTGAGCCAGGCACGGAACGTGACGTGCAGAAAAGCACCCAGCCCGGGCACACCGACCTTTTTGCCCAGGCAATCCTGCGCGGTCTTGATGCCACTACCGGCGCGCGCCACCAGGCCAAAACCGGTGATACTTTTGGAGGTGATGCCACCACCGGCGAGCAGCACATGGTCCAGCCCGCCGTCCACCGACTGCAGAAATACGCTGGGGGTCGGGCCGCCGACCTGCAGCGAGTCGGATTCGACCGCTGCGGGGATGGTGGAGTTCAGCGGTATGAACTTGAGCTCCACGTCCAGGCCGCGCTTTTCGAAGTAGCCCTCCTCCTTGGCTACGAACACCGAAGCAAAGTCGGTCACTGCCGTAAAACCAAACGCCACCTTGGTGGTCTGGCCGCGAGCGGGCAGGGCCACCGCCGCACTGGTGGCAGCGATGGCAGAAATAAGGGTACGCCGTTTCATGTTTGTCTCCTGGTTGATGGATGGTTGCGGGATGCAGTTTTGCCGGGTGCCGGTTTGCGGGACAGGGACGCGGGCGCAGCGCGGGGAGCCGACACCGGCCCGGCCGCCAAGGCGACCCGCAGGCCCCCTTCAATGAACCGGGCCAGCAGCGCCGCGGCCGCCGGGTCACCCGCAATATTCTCGCCGCGCGACAGGCGCTCTACCCGGCCATCGCTCAAATGGTGCAGCAGCGCGCCCAGCGCAAACTGGTAACACCAGGCCACGTGGCCGCGTGTGGTGGCTGGTGCAATTTCGTGCAGGGCGTCGATAAACGCATGGGCCATCGGGTCGAAGTAGGCGCGCAGCACCCGGTCGGTTTCAGTGGACGCATGGTACAACTCGCGCGCCACCAGCAAGGCGTAGTATTCACCCTCCGGGCTCGCCCGCATGCGCAGCACCGGGCCGATAAAGGCATCGATGACTACCGCCAGCCGGTTTCTTGCCGTGCCCGCCCGCGCGGCAGCCAACGCCGCCAGGCGCTCTTCGATGGTGGAATTCCAGTGCGCGAAGATGGCGTGAAACAGCTCGTGTTTCGGGCCGTAGTAATAACCCACCAGCGCCAGCGGCACGCCCGCCTCTTCGGCAATCTGCCGAATCGAGACTGCGTGGTAACCATTCTGCGCAAACAGCTTTTCTGCCGCCAGCAGGATGGCCTGTTTGCGGTCGGGTCGGGCGACCGCCGTGGCGGTGGGGGATGGCATGGCCAATATTAGACGGTTGTACAAAACTTTTGTACAACCGTACAAACCCTAGGGGACCTGGGCTACCGAGGCCACCGCAGCTGCCGGGCCCGCTGGTAGCCGGACCCGCCGAAGTGCGCGCTGCAGTTGCTGCTGCCTTGCTGGCAGGCTACATGCGACCCAGATCGTTGATGGCGTCCACCACCATGCCGGTGCCAATGGCGATCAGCAGGATATCGGTGGCCACGCGCACATAGCGGTGGCCGGATGGCGGCGCCCCTAGCTGCACGATGACCGGTGCCGGGACGCTGTAATACACGACTTCGCGCGGCAAGGGCTGGCCGACGGCCCAACTGCGTACTTGGCCGGGTGGCATACAGCCGTTGTTCTTCTTGGCCAGCCCCGGTGGGCAACGGCCTACACGGTACTGCTCGGTGTAGTAGGTACGAACCACCGTTCGCTGGTTGTCCTGAAAATACCTGCCCTGCTGGACTTCGACCACCACCGGGCTACCCTTGTCGTGTTTCCCCTGCTTGTCTTTTTTCTGGTGTTTGTCGGCCTTGCCGTGTTTGCCACCACCTGCCCCGTCAGGTTTCTCAGCCATGGCTAAGGTGGTAGCCAGCAAACCGGCAAGCAGCAACCCGATGGCGCGACTCGCGCCGGTGGACCGCGCTGTGGAGATTTGGTGTGAAGTGGTTGGCTGCATAGGGTACCCCTGGTTGAGGTGCCAGACAAAACATCGGCACCGGGCGGCAGTATGCAATCACCCTTCTTGGCAGCTTAACCAGATCACGGGTGCCGGTATGTAGGACGGCACCGCATGGCGTGGCGCATCCGACATCGCTGAGTATTCGCTTCAGCCGCACCGATTGCCTTTTTCCGCGCCTGTTAGTATTTACTACGCCACCCGAAGTACCAACTTCAGCATGAAAACCATCCGATCCTTCCCGCGCAAAGTGCGCGAAATCCCCAATACGTTTATCACTTTGCCCGACGGCACGCGCCTTGCGGCACGTATGTGGATGCCGGTCGATGCGGACCAACAGCAGGTGCCAGCCATCCTGGAATACCTGCCCTACCGAAAACGCGATGGAACCCATGTGCGAGACGCGCTCACGCACCCCTACCTGGCTGGGCATGGTTACGCCTGCGTGCGGGTGGACATGCGTGGCAGTGGTGACTCGGACGGGCGGATGCTGGACGAATACACGCAGCAGGAACTGGACGA
>JANOCN010000552.1:0-6270 GCA_031412185.1 Betaproteobacteria bacterium
GGGACATCAAGATCGACCACGCCGGGGGCACCGTCCAGGGCACTGTTGAGCGACAGGACGTAGCTGGTGTCGGCAAAGACATCGCGCTCAAGGGCCAGTTAGAGACAAAAGGCGTGGAGATCAGTGCCGTAGGCGCAAACCCAACGGCTGCGGCAGGCAAACCTGATGGCGCTGCCGTGCCCGCGCGAAAGGCCGCCCGCCCCTTGACTGGCCGACTCGATGCCAGCACCCGTTTTGATACACGGGCTGCCAATGTCGCGGGTCTGCTGGACGCCCTGCAAACGCAGAGCAGATTCTCGGTGCGCAACGCCGTACTGCATGGCATCGACCTGGCCCGCGCAGTGCAGACCGTCGGCCTGAGCCGTGGCGGCGAGACCCGCCTGGACACGCTGGCCGGTCAGCTCAATACCCACGGCAAGGCAGTGGCGCTCAACAACCTGGTGGCCAGTTCGGGTGTGCTGAGCGCAAGCGGCAATGTGGCGATGGCACCGAGCCGGGTTCTGAGTGGTCGCGTCCATGTCAGCCTGGGTGCCGCAACACTGGGCAATGCGGTGGGTGTGCCGCTGGTGGTGGGCGGCACCCTGGACGCGCCCGAAGTCACGCTGACCCGTGCGGCCATGGTGGGTGCCGCCATAGGCACCATGGTGCTGCCCGGTGTGGGCACCGGGGCCGGGGCGTCGATGGGGGACAAATTGGGGGAGAAGTTGAAGGGGTTGTTTGGGAAGTGAGGGCAGAAGCCTGGCCCCAGTCGATAACCGGTAGCACCGGCCGTACTCAGTGGATGGCCTCTCACGCTCTGAGGGCAGGATGCCGGCTCTGTGCCTGCCGACGGCGATGCCGGCGCGGGTATGCGTGCGCAGCACACAGCCCGCGTTTGCCAGCGCTTGGTGGATGGCTCTGTGGAGAACTGGTGCTGCGATACATGTATGCGAGCGCTCACATTTTGCGCCATCAAGTCGCTCATGCACTAAGCGGCCAACAGGCGGTAGGCGACGTCCAGCTCCACGTGTGGCTGCCGTTATTCAGCACAGACGACTACTTTCGGCGAGGGGCTCTTAGCATGGCGGCACGCTTTCGAGGGCGCGGTCGCAGAGGCCTGTTCTTGGCAAGGCAGCCGACGCAGATTGCCTATTCGGGCGGGCCGGGCCGCAGCCGCTCAGCAGCCCACAACACCTGGTCGATCACGGCCCTCACTGCCTTGCGGTGGGCGTCAGCGCCGAGCGTACCGTCAGCGGCAAAGGCCTCGCCCGCGCGGCCCAGCGCATAGTTCTGCGGGGCGACCCAGCAAAACAGGTTGAGCAGCAGGGGAAACAGGTGGCTTTGCGCGCGCAGCCCGCCCAGCGCGCCGGGTGAAGCACTAAGCAGACCTACCACTTTGCCCCGAAACGGCTTGAAGCCGTCGGCCCAGGCCGGGTCGCCTTTCACCGGGCTGGAGCACCAGTCGAGGGTGTTTTTTAACAGGGCCGGGTAACTGGCGTTGTATTCGGGTGTACAGATGATCCATGCCGGGTGTTCGAACATCAGCGCCTTGAGCCGCACCACATCGGCAGGGGTGCCGCCGGCCTCCAGGTCGGCGTTGTACATCGGGATGTCAAAGTCGGCCAGTTCGATATGGCTTACCGCGGCGCCGCCTTCGCGCGCCAGCGCGGCGGTGGCCGTGGCCAGCTTGCGGTTGAAGGATTGTTGGCGTGTGCTGCCCGCAAAGACAAGTAGTTTCATGCGCTGGATTGTCGGCAAAATCTGCCTGCCCGGTAAAATTGAGGTTTGCGCCTTACGGACCAGCACCATGTTTTATCCCCAGGAATTCGACGTGATCGTGGTCGGTGGCGGCCATGCGGGAACCGAGGCCGCACTGGCTGCGGCACGCATGGGGGCGAAGACGCTGCTGCTCACGCACAACATCGAAACCCTGGGCCAAATGAGCTGTAACCCGTCGATCGGTGGCATTGGCAAGGGCCACCTGGTCAAGGAAGTCGACGCGATGGGCGGTGCCATGGCCGCGGCTACCGACGAGGGCGGCATACAGTTTCGCATCCTCAATGCCAGCAAAGGCCCAGCAGTGCGGGCCACACGAGCGCAGGCTGACCGCATTCTGTACAAGGCGGCAATCCGGCGACGGCTGGAAGATCAGCCCAACCTGTGGCTGTTCCAGCAGGCGGTGGACGACCTGATGGTTGAGGGCGACAAAGTGGTGGGTGCCGTGACGCAGGTGGGCATACGGTTTCGCGGACGTACCGTGGTACTGACGGCGGGTACGTTCCTGGACGGCAAGATACATGTAGGCCTGAACAGCTATTCGGCCGGCAGGGCCGGCGACCCACCAGCCATCAGCCTATCGGCGCGGCTCAAGGAGCTTAAGCTGCCCCAGGGAAGGCTCAAGACCGGCACGCCGCCCCGTCTGGACGGCCGCACCATCGACTTCAGCAAGTGCCTGGAGCAGGCCGGCGACGGTATGCCGGGTGGGGTGGGCGGGAAGGTCCCGGTATTCGGCTTCATGGGCAATGCGGCTATGCACCCGGCGCAAGTGTCGTGCTGGATCACACATACCAACGAACGCACCCACGCCATCATCCGTGCGGCGCTGGACCGCAGCCCCATGTTCACCGGCAAGATCGAAGGGGTAGGACCCCGGTATTGCCCCAGCGTCGAAGACAAGATCCACCGTTTTGCAGACAAAACCAGCCACCAGATTTTTCTGGAGCCCGAAGGCCTGGCGACCCACGAGGTGTACCCCAACGGCATCTCCACCAGCCTGCCGTTTGACGTGCAATACGAGCTGGTGCGTTCCATGGCGGGGCTGGAGCAGGCGCACATCCTGCGGCCGGGGTATGCGATCGAATACGACTACTTTGACCCCCGGTCCCTGAAGACGAGTTTCGAGACGCGGGCAGTGGCCGGGTTGTTTTTTGCCGGCCAGATAAACGGGACCACAGGGTACGAAGAGGCAGCCGCGCAGGGCATGTTTGCCGGAATCAATGCCGCGCTGTGGTGCCGGGGGCAGGACGCCTGGGTGCCGCGACGCGACGAAGCGTATCTGGGCGTGTTGGTGGACGACCTGATTACCAAGGGAGTGACAGAACCGTACCGCATGTTCACCAGCCGCGCCGAGTTTCGCCTGCAGCTGCGTGAGGACAACGCCGACCTGCGCTTGACAGAGACCGGGCGCCGACTGGGCCTGGTCGATGACACGCGGTGGGACGTCTTTTGCCGCAAGCGGGACGCTGTTTCACGTGAAACAGAGCGCTTGCGCTCGATCTGGGTCAACCCCCGGAATCTCGATGCGCAAGAGGCTGCGCGGGTCCTGGGCAAAGAAATCGAACACGAGTACAGCCTGGCAGACTTGTTGCGCAGGCCGGATGTAAGTTATGCGGCGCTGATGTCGCTGAGCAACGGCCAATACGCGTCGGTCGAACTGCCCACGGATGTTTCACGTGAAACAGGGCGCCCGTCCGACGATCTTGCGGCGCAGGCGGCGTTTGTCGCGGTGGTGGTGGAGCAGGTCGAAACCATGGCGAAGTATTCTGGCTATATCGACCGCCAGAAGCTCGAGATTGACCGCGTGGCCCACTATGAGCACCTCAAGCTACCGGAGGACCTCGATTACAGCCAAGTCTCCGCCCTGAGTTTCGAGGCGCGGCAGACGCTGGCCAGACACCGGCCGCAAACACTGGGGCTCGCTTCGCGCATTTCTGGCGTGACGCCGGCCACGATTTCCCTCTTGCTGGTCTATCTGAAAAAAGGGGGCGGCCGGACAGGCATGTTTGCCGCAGAGGGGGAGGCAACCAGCGCTGCCCTCGACGAGACAGCCGCCTGACGATGGGTAGCCTGCGAGCCGCGCTGGAGCTCGGGGCGGGTGAGCTGGGGTTGACGCTGGCCGAGGAGCAGTCCGTATCTTTGCTGGCTTACCTTGACTTGCTGCAAAAGTGGAGCCGGGTCTATAACTTGACGGCCGTTCGTGACCCGCAGGAAATGTTGACCCACCATCTGCTCGACAGCTTGGCTGTCGTGGCGCCCCTGCGGCGCGAGATGGCCAAAATCGGGTTGCCTGACAGCGAGCGCCTTCTGGACGTTGGCTCCGGTGCAGGGCTGCCCGGCGTGGTCATTGCAGTCTGCTGCCCCAACGTTTCCGTCACCTGTGTGGACACCGTGGGCAAGAAGGTCGCTTTTGTGCAGCAGGTGTCAGCAACTCTGCGCCTGCCCAATCTGCGGGCCATCCATGCCCGGGTCGAAAACCTCGCGGAAAACTTCGATGTTGTGACTTCAAGGGCATTTGCTTCGCTGGCCGACTTCACGAAGTGGTCCGCCAGCACCCTTGTACCGGGCGGCGTCTGGATGGCGATGAAAGGCAAGCACCCAGAGGAAGAAATCGCCAGCTTGCCCTCAAACCTGCAAGTGTTTCACGTGGAACAACTGCACGTGCCGGGTTTGGAGGTCCACCGCTGCCTGGTCTGGATCAGGCGGCGCGGCTCAGCCTCTGCTTCAGCCTGAGCATTGTCACCGGCTTCGGTGCGGTGTGGTGCGTGCGGCACCCTTGCGCTTTTGGGCCGAAACGGGTTTGGAAGTAGCGGCTGACGCGCTGTGCAGTTTGATTCAACCAAATTCCAGTCCCAGTCCCAGCCCAGTTCTAAGGCAAAGGCAAAGGCAAAGTCAGTGTTGCGCGCCAGCGTTTTTTGCAGGCCGACGACGCAGGGCGAATGCCTCCGTTCGTGTCATTACGGCCTCGCGGCCTCCCATGCGGTAAGCATACAAGGAATCCGCGAGGCTGGAATGAAACGAACGGCGCTGAGTGCCACGTCGGCCTGATCCCGTACAACCGGTGGCGTATAGAGGGAACCCAGTGCCACGTCGGCCGGATCCCGTACAACCGGTGGTACGTGGGCGACCAGGCGCATTTTTGCGGTGGCCTCCATGAACCCAAGTAAACTCCACACGCGGGTGCGGTACCAATCCGGTACTGCTTGCCCCTTCTGTCAAGGAATCCCCCCATGTTCGGCGTCGCAGACTACGGTGCATTTGTCATCGCCATCATAATTTTTCTGCTGATTCCAGGTCCCGGTAACCTCGCGCTGATCACCTCCACCGGCAAGGGTGGCGTCCGGGGCGGGCTGGCGGCGACGCTGGGGGTGATCGTGGGCGACCAGGTGCTCATGTGGGCGGCCGTGGCGGGAGTTGCGGCACTGCTCACTGCCTATCCGGCTGCCTTCCATGCCGTGCAATGGCTGGGTGCGGCCTACCTCGCGTGGCTGGGTTTTCGCATGTTGCTGGCCAAACCGGGGGATGCACCGGTGTTGCACATCCGCGCCGGACAGTATGTGCGCCAGGCTTTCATGATTACCTTGCTCAATCCCAAAGCCATCGTGTTTTATATGGCATTTTTCCCATTGTTTGTCGACCCGGAGCAGCACCAGGGCCTGGTTACCTTCGGCTTCATGGCCGTGACCATTGCCGTGCTCACCTTTGCGTACGGCCTGACGGTCGTGCTGCTTACACACTTCCTGGCCGAACGAATGCGGGCCAATCCGGTGATTGCACGCGGGCTGGAGAAACTGGCTGGACTGTTCCTGATTGGGTTCGGCATCAAGCTGGCCGTCTCGCGGTAGGCGGCAAACGCCTGCCTGTTGCAGCCCGCAGCCACAGAAGCCGATCCGCCCCACCATGGCCAGGATATTCTGCGTTGCCAACCAGAAGGGCGGCGTCGGCAAGACCACCACCACGGTCAATCTGGCGGCCGGGCTGGCCCAGGTCGGGCAGCGTGTGTTGATGGTCGATCTGGACCCGCAAGGCAATGCCACCATGGGCTCGGGTGTGGACAAACGCCAGCTAAAGCGCAGTGTGTACGACCTGTTGCTTGAGTCCTGCAGCGTAGCCGAAGCACGGGTCACCAGTGAAAAACTGGTCGCTGCAGGATGTGGGTACGACATTGTCGGCTCGAACCGCGAGCTTGCCGGGGCTGAGGTGGAACTGGTGGACATGGAGCGCCGGGAGCGGCGACTCAAGGCCGCACTGACCAGTGTCGAGAAAGAGTACGACTTCATCCTGATCGATTGCCCGCCGTCGTTGTCGATGCTGACCCTCAACGGCCTGTGCTGCGCGCACGGCGTGATCGTCCCGATGCAGTGCGAATACTTCGCGCTCGAAGGTTTGACGGACCTGGTCAACACCATCAAGCAGGTCCACGCCAACATGAACAAGGAGCTGCAGATCATCGGCCTGCTGCGGGTGATGTTCGATCCCCGCATCACGCTGCAGCAGCAGGTGTCCGACCAGCTC
>JANOCN010000553.1:0-3320 GCA_031412185.1 Betaproteobacteria bacterium
GGGTTTCACGCCAGCGGCGTATTGAGCAAGGCCACCAGCCTGAATGCCGGCTTTTACGCGTTTTTCGCCTCGGCGATTGTGAGCGTGGCCACGCCGGTGCTGGCGCAGGCGCGGCACGGTAACCGTTCGGTGGCTGATGGATACCGCCATGCGATTGTGGTGATGGCGGCGCTCCAGTGGCTGTTTTTCGGCACTATGGCAATAACCGCACCTGAACTGGTGTTTGTACTGTTTGGTGACCAGTGGCACGATGCAGTGCCGGTGTTGCAGATCGGTGCCTTTCAAGGCATGCTCTGGGCACCGTTCATGTTGTGCACAGCATTGCTGACCGCCTGCGGTGCCGCCGGCCCGCAACTGCGCATCAATCTGGTTTACGCGATGGTGCTGATTGCCTGCCTGGCCGTCGGTGCTTCGTACAGCCTGCTGGCGGCGGCGGCGCTTACGGTGGTTGCAAACCTGGTTCGCCTGGCGCTGTTCAGCGTGGCTACCAAACAGGTAAGCGGCATTTCTACGCGCAGCGTAATCCGGGGACTGGGTCGCAGTGCGAACGTGTGCGCGTTTGCCATCACCCTGGGGTTCGCCGTACGTTTCTTGCTGGTGTCGATGGGGTACGCGCCCTGGATCGTTCTAATCGGCACCGGAGTAGCGGCAGTGGGGGGGTTTCTGGCGGCAGCCGTTGCCGTGCGCCACCCCCTGATAGCCGAGTTGCGCAAAGCGTATGCAGCAGTCAGCAACGTAACCGGCCAGCCCCGCGGTTGAAGTGTCAGGCGTAGACTCGCTTCAGCGCCTTGGCGATGCCCGACCACGCCAGCGCATCTGCCAGCACCCGTGCATGGGCGCCGCGCCGCGACAGGTCTTGTTTGTCCAGCTTTGAAAGCACGCCCTGCAGATCGGCCATGTCGGCAAAAAACAGCGAAGAGCGATCGTCTACCAGGTCGAAAATTCTCGCCTCCTGCGGCAGCAGGGTAGCCTTGCCCATCGTCAACGCCAGCACGGCCGAGCCCGACGTGAGGGTTCGCTCGAACGGAATGATCACCACATCGGCCAGGGCGAAATAAGAAGACACGGCTTGGTCGGGGATGAACTCGAGTACCAGAGAAATTCTTGGGTCGGCCTTGCCAGCCGCAACAATGGCTTCGCGCAGGTCGGCCTCGTTCGGGTTGCCGGCAATGGTCAGCCGGATGCTGGGGTTGTCGGTTGACGAAAACGCCTGAATCAGCTGGATCACACCCTTGTAGCGCCGCACTGCGCCAAAAAAAAGCAGGTTGATGCAGCTACCATCGTGCCCCAGTCGGGCCTGGAGTGCGGCCAGGGACGCAGCGTCGCTGGCGTAGCAGCCATCGTAGTTTCCGTGGCGAATGACCACCGCCTTGCTGCCAAAGCGCATGCCGAACCGCCCTTCCACGGTACGGCGGGCGCTTTCGCTGTGCAGCACCATGCGCGAGCAGGTGCGGGCAACCATGCGCCGTGCAGACAGCTCGGCCTGTACGTTCTGGCTCTCGTGCGACACCAGGTTATGCACCGTCCACACCACGAGGTGGCCGCGCAGGCGCAGCAGCACAATGTCCAGGCCAAGGCAGACCAGTTTTATCCATCGCAGCAGGCTGCGCTGGGGCCAGACCGCATGGCCGATCAGGTCGTTGATCCAGTGCAGGTGGATGATTCTTTTTGCCAGCACCGTGGCGGGCAGCCGATTCAGCGCGAAAAAACCGCGCGGCATTTCGTGGAAATCTACCTCCACACCTTCGTCGGCCAAGGCTTGCGCCATCAATGCCTGGTAAGGGTTTGCGGCGCGCCAGTCCGGCAAAAAAACTGCCTGTTGCGTAACGGCTTTGCGCAAGATCGGCGCTGTCACTTGGGCGCGGATGCGGCGGGCTCGGGGTTGGGTGCCGCCGCCACAGGCTCGCGCCACTGGTTGGCAGCGACCAGCCGCTCGCGCAGCTCGGTGCGCGGCATACCCAGGCCGTAGGCAATATGGGCATGGGCCAGCGCGCGGTCAAACTGTTTCAGGTCGAAATAGATCAAACCAATGTTGTATTGGGTAAACGGATTTTCCTTGGTGTTGGCTGCTGTTATTTCCAGTTGCGTGGTGGCGTCCGCCACGCGGTTTTTCTTGCCCAGGTAGGTCGCGTAGATCATGCGCACGGTGCCATCGTCGGGGCGGAAACGGATGGCGCGCTGGAACCAGCAATCGATCGTGTAGCGCATGCCTTTGGGCTGGTCGGTTCCCTGCTTTTCGGACAAGCGCACGGCGGCGTCGAGCGCCCTGGGATGGTTGGGAAAGGCGCGCAAGGTGTAGTCGAACTCCGGCCCTACATCGCTCTTGACGCCCTGCCCACCGCGCACCAGCGCCACCATCTCGGGGCGAAAATGCGCCATCTCCACCAGGTAGAGTGGGTCGTCCATGCTGCGCTTCGACGCGGCCGTGCCTACATACTTGCGGTAGTCGTGCGGGCCAAAACCGTTGGCTAGCTCGCCACAAGTGTTGGCTGTCTGGCCAAACGCACCGGTACCCACCAGCAGCCCAAAGGTCAACGACACCAGCGCGCGGCTGGAAAAACGCCGCGTTGCCTCGCGGGTAGGGGGTTGACGTTGGCTATCGGTCATCTTGCACCTCTGCATAAGTATCAAACGGGTGAAACAGCCTGGTTGCGGCCAAGCCATGCGGCACACAGCAGCTCTACCTGCTGGCGCTGAACGGGGTCTGAAAACGTGTGATCGGCCATCTGCAAATCTTGCCTTACCAGGCCAGTTTGATCAAGTGCCCCGGACCAGTGCGCGTCCGATGCAGCGTACTCCAGAAACTCTTTGGCAGTGTAGTCGGAGCCACTCAACAGAAGCAGGATCGGGGCTTCGAGTCGTTGCCAGGCAAGCGCCATACGGGTCTGGAAAGGTGCTTCCGTGCCCGCCGCCGCCTGTTGTGGTGCTGCCGAGAACGCGGCTTTGACGGCGCGTGCCAGCCCCTGCACTGCGCTGCCGGCCACTTTGCCACTGAGCAGTTTCAGCCAGAACTCTTTCTGCCGCAGCCGCTCGGTGTAGTAATGCTTGACCTGGGTTTTTGCCAGGCTGGTGGGTGAACGCACCCAGGGGTTGAGCAGGCACAGGCCCTGGACGCGGGTGTCCTGGGTAGCGTGGCAGTACAGCAGCGCAGCGGAGGCACCGTCGCACAGACCCCACAGCACTATGTTTGTCATGCCCGGGGCGCAAGCCTGCAGTGCGTCGATCGCGCAGGCGATGTCGTCATTGACGTTCTCGAACGTGTGCAGGTCACCGCTGCTGTCGCCCATGCCCCGGTAGTCAAAGCGCAACACCGGCGTGCC
>JANOCN010000554.1:0-1502 GCA_031412185.1 Betaproteobacteria bacterium
CGTTGCTCTCTTGCAGCTTGGCGTCGAGCCTGGCGATGTCGGCTTTGAGCCCGTTGATGAGCGGGCTTTGCATGACCTCGGCCACGGTATCGGCCTGGTTGTTGCCGCGTTTGCTCTGGCTGTCGGTGGTCTGGCCCTGAATGCCGGTGAGCTGGCTCGATGTTTCGTTGAGTTTGGCGGTCTCGAAGTCGAGCCGTTCGTCGGCCGACACTATGCCGTTTTTCTGCTGGTAGGTAGACAGCGCCTGTTGCGCTTTCTCCAGCTTGTCGCGCATCAGTTTGGTCTGCTCTTCAAAGAAGGCGGCGTATTGCCGGGCCGGGGCGAGCTTGAGGTCGAGGTTGACATCGAGGTAGGCCTGCGCAAAGGCGTTGGACACGGCAGCGGCAAAGTCGGGGTCGGCACCGCTGTACGAGATGTTGATGACGTTGCTTTCACGCGCCGGTTTTACCTCGAGCTTTCTTTGCAGCAGGTCCGACAGCCAGTTGACGAGTTGCCCCTTGCCTTCGGTGGCTTCCTGCCACTGCGCACGCACTGCCGCACTCTCATCCATCCTCAGCAGCTTGACCACGCGTTGGGCCACGCGGTCGCTGTTGATGATGTCGATCTGGGTGGCCATGTAGCCGGGTGCAATCATGCCGGCCAGCATCATGCCGCTTACCGGATCCGGCGACTTCACGTCTACCACCACGGCTGCACTGGCGGTGTATTCCTTTGGAAGCACCAGGCTGACGGCCACCGTAGCCGCCACGGTGATCGCGAACACGACCAGCGCTACCAGGTAGCGGGCCCGCAGGATGAGCAAAAATTGTTGGAGTGTCATGGCGCTCGCTCTCAGTTCTTAAAACAGGCGTTCTTCGACGTAAATTACGTCGTTGGGTAACACCGGGTCGGTCAGTTTGGGCACCATCTGCAGGACGCTGCCGTCTTCTGCCTTGCGGCTCAGGCGCAACTTCTTCTCGCTGCCGCGCGCGGTCGGGCCGCCGCCCTGGGCCAGTGCCTGCATCACCGTCATGTCGCGCTCGACCCGAAAGGCACCGGGCCGCTGCGCCTCGCCGTAGATATAGAACACCGGCGCCCGGTTCACATACAGCGTGTCACCCCCCAGCAGCACGATGTCTTCGCCAGGTTTCTCGGTGAGGTAGATCGACGGGATGTCTACCACTTTGCGAAAGAACTTGCCCTCACGCTGCCCGGTGATGATGACGGCGTCGTCGCCGGCCTGCGTCGTGCCACCGGCCAGCGCCAGCATGTCGCTGAGCCGGGTGTTGGCGGTTTCCAGCGGGAAGCGGCCGGGGCGGTTGACCTGCCCGAGTACCGAGACCTGGTTGCCGCGGATCTGCATCAGAACTATATTGACCTGGGGTTGGCGGATGAACCCGCCCTTTTGCAAGGCGTCGGCAATCTTTTTCTCGGCTGCAGCGATGGACAGGCCACCCAGGTCGACGGCACCGATCAGCGGGTAGGTGATGGAGCCGTTTTCGGAGACGCGGGTTTCAATGGTG
>JANOCN010000555.1:0-2953 GCA_031412185.1 Betaproteobacteria bacterium
TGACCATTGTGTGGTCGGGTGTGGTGTCGCTCATTGCCTACAAGATTGTGGACATGGTGATTGGTCTGCGCGTCAACGAAGAAGACGAGCGCGAAGGCCTGGACATCACATCCCACGGCGAAACAGCCTACAACCGTTAAGCCATCGGCTGGGTCTGCGCTGCTTTGGTGCAGCGCGCGGCCCGGCTTGGAATAGTTCTTCAGGGTGGTATTCGGTCCGCGCAGCGCAGTCTGCAGCGGACCGTTTTTTTGGGTCTCATTCACGGATAGGTTCCTTGCTTGCGTGCACAATCTGCGCAGGCTACCCACCCGACCTCGGCCCTGAAGAACATGACCACAATTGTGAGCCTCTGCAGCGGTGATCTGCGCTGCGATATCGTGCCGGCGCTTGGCGGCGCTATTGCTGGTTTATGGCTGGGCGACATCGCGGTACTGCGATCCACACCTGGCCCGGCGCTGGCCACCGTACGTGACGCCGGAAGTTACCCGCTGGTACCCTTTTCCAACCGCATCGGACAGGCTACGCTGCAGTGGAGCGGCACCAGCCATCCGCTGGTGCGCAACTTTTCACCCGAACCCCACGCGATCCACGGCGTTGGCTGGCAGCGGCCCTGGCAAGTGCTCGAAGCAGACGCACAGTTTGCACTGTTGTCGTTCGAACACCGGCCCGACGCCGCCTGGCCGTTCGCGTTCGACAGCTCCCAGGCGTTTCGCATCAGCGCCCACGCGCTGTCGCTCACGCTCAGTGTCACCAACCAGTCGCGCGATGCGGCGCCTTTCGGTATCGGATGGCACCCGTACTTCGTCAAACGGGCAGATAGCCACCTGCACTTCGACGCGACCGGGCGTTGGGAGATGGGGCCTGACAAGCTGCCGACGCATCGCCAAGGCTCGCCAGGCCTGGATACCACATGCGCGGCGCTGGATGTGGACCACTGCTTCGATGGCTGGCGCGGTGTCGCAGACTTGCGCGACGGCTTGCTGCATACACGCATCGGCTCCAGCCTGACGCGGCTGGTGGTGTTTACCAACGCAAGCCGCGATTTCGTGGCGCTGGAGCCGGTAAGCCATGTGAACAACGCCGTCAACCTGGCCCGCACAGCGCCGACACAGGACCTGGGCCTGCAGATCCTGCAGCCCGGCGAGTCCATGACGGCCCAGATGCGCATCGAGGTGGAGGCAGTGCCCCGGTAGCGTGCACCACTGCCCCAGCTTCACCGGCCTGTCTTGGGCCTGACCCGGGTTGCGTCAGCCGACCCGCCAAATTTCTGAACAGGCCGCATTCAGAAGATTCAAACCGCCACCGGCCCGACCCCGCTACCATGCTCCCGATGGACAGCGCCCTTCAAAATCTGGTTGAACGCATTCGGGTTGCAAGTGGCAACGCCACGCCGTTGCGCATCCGCGGCGGCGGAACCAAGGATTTTTACGGGCAAACGCTGCAAGGCGAGATTCTCGACACCCTTGCGCTTTGCGGCATCGTCAGCTACGAACCGAGCGAGCTCTACGTGACGGCTGGTGCCGGCACACCGTTGGCACAGCTGGAAACGCTGCTGGCCGAAAAGGGTCAGGCGCTGGCCTTCGAGCCGCCGCACTTCGGCCCGGACGCGACCGTCGGCGGTATGGTGGCGGCCGGGCTGGCGGGCCCCGCGCGCGCTAGTGTCGGCGGTGTGCGCGACTATGTGCTGGGCGTGCAAATGGTCAACGGCAACGGTGAGTTGCTGACCTTTGGTGGGCAGGTTATGAAGAACGTGGCAGGTTACGACGTGTCGCGCCTGATGGTGGGTGCCATGGGTTGCCTGGGGCTGATCGCCCAGGTGTCGCTCAAGGTTCTTCCGCAACCGACAGCCCGGGCCACACTGCAGTTTGATCTGGACCAGACCAGCGCGCTGCGCCAGCTCAATACCTGGGCCGGCCAGCCACTGCCTGTGAACGCCAGTTATTGGGTGGCTGGCCGCCTGACCGTACGTTTGGCCGGCGCCCAGGCAGCCGTACAGGCGGCGTGCCGCAGTATGGGTGGAGAACGCGCCGGTGCAGCGGTGGAGAAGGAATGGCAGGCGCTGCGCGAACAGACCCTGCCATTTTTCGAGCGCACCGACGCGCAGTGTTTATGGCGCTTAAGCGTGCCGGACACCTGTGGCCCGATCAAACTGGAACGGTTGGCCGACCCGGGCCTGGTCGAGTGGGGTGGCGCGCTGCGTTGGGTCAAGGCCCCGGTGAATATGGCGATAGCTATGCGCGAGGCAGTCAGCGCTGTGGGTGGAACCGCTACATTGTTTCGTAGCGCCGTCGACGAACCCGCCGCACCGGTAGCAGTATTTCACCCACTGGCATCGCCGCTGGAGCGGATTCACCGCGAAATGAAGCAACAATTTGACCCTTCAGGCATTTTCAACCGCGGACGCTTGTATGCGGAGTTTTAAGCCACCGGACGACAGACTCCCTACCGACTGATTACTGTGCAAACCAATCTTGCCCCTGAATATCGCAACACACCCGACGGGATGGCCGCCGAGGCGATTCTGCGCAAGTGTGTGCACTGCGGTTTCTGCACCGCCACCTGCCCCACCTACCAGTTGCTGGGCGACGAGCTCGATGGGCCGCGTGGGCGCATCTATTTGATGAAACAGGTGCTGGAGGGCGAGCTGCCGACGCGCAAGACGCAGTTGCACCTGGACCGTTGCCTCACCTGCCGCAACTGCGAAACCACCTGCCCCAGCGGCGTGCAGTACGGCCAGCTGGTGGAGATCGGTCGCAAGATCGTCGATGCGCAGGTCGAGCGGTCGCTGAAGGAACGCTTGGTGCGCGGTGCACTGAAGGAAGGCCTCACTTCCGCGCTGTTCGGCCCGGCGATGAAGCTGGGCCAGATGCTGCGTCCGCTGGTGCCTGCCGGGCTCAAGAACAAGGTCCCGGCCGCCGCAGGTGCACGCGCTCACCAATGGCCCACGCGCAGC
>JANOCN010000556.1:0-1881 GCA_031412185.1 Betaproteobacteria bacterium
CAATGCACTGGACGTGCAGTGTGCGCAGGTTCTACAGCAACAGTGGGCTGCAGCCGGTATCAAGGTCAATCTCAACCCCATGGAGACCGCACCGCTGCTCGGACTGTGGCTGTAGAACCTGCGCACACTGCACGTCCAGCGCATTGGCGGCGACCACGATGTAGTCGCCCAAGTCGATTCCATTCGCATAACCGGCCTCGGCCAGCAGCTTTTTGGCAGCCACCACATCAGTCTTGTAATACGGCATGGGGCCTACGCCGTCGTAGCCGCCGACCTGACTCTCGGGCACCATGGCCCCCACCTTGCCCGAGCCGCCGAGCACGGTCTGCAAACACGCCTTGCGGTCGGTCGCCAGGCTCAGGGCGCGCCGCACCTTGACGTCGTTGAACGGTTTGGACTTCATGTTCATCCAGACCGGAAAGGTGCGCGATGTCTTGCCAGGTGCTGACACCAGGTTGGGTGAGGTTTTGACGATCTGGGCCGAGATCTTCGGATCCTTGAACCAGGTCATGTCAATCGCCTTGGAACGCAACGCAGAGGCCAGCGAAGCCTGGTCCTTGAAAAATTTGAAGACGACACTCGCAAGGTAAGGTTGCTTGTCTTCGTAGTAGTCGGGATTGGCTTTCAGGGTGAACTGCTGGTTCGGTTCGTAGGATTCGAAGATGAAGGGGCCGGTGCCCACCGGTTTGGTCTTCAGGTCGGCGACGCCCCGGGGCACGATCACGCCGTTCGGATTGGTGGCCAGGTAACTCAGGAAAGTGGCGCTGGGCGCCTTGAGCTCGAACTTCACGGTAAACGGGTCCACCACCGTCACAGCCTTGATGCCGGAGAACAGCGTCAAGCTCGGGCTTGCGTTGGCGGGGTCGGCGATGCGGTCAAAGGTGTACTTCACATCCTCGGCCGTGAACGGCTGCCCATTGTGGAACTTGACCCCCTGGCGCAGCCGGAATATGTAGGTGGTGTCGTTGGGCACCAGGTAACCGGTGGCCAGATCGGGCTCGACCTTCATGTCGGCGTTCCAGCGCAGCAAGCCGGTATACATCAAGGCGGTGAAGTCGTAGGACGAATAAGCGGTCAGCGTGGTCGGGTCCAGGCCCACCGGGTCGGCGTCGGCACCGATTGTCAGCGTGCCGCCGCGTTTTGGTGTGCCGCCTCCAACGCTTCCGCTACCCTGGGCAAACGCGCTTGGGCTGAGCAGCATGGCACCGCCCGTCAAGCCTAGACGCAGCAGGCTGCGCCTGCCAAGCGCGTGGTCATCTTCCGGCACAGATTGCCCTATCGCCACGTCCAGCGGAGTCGTTTCTAGCATAAGGCGCCCTTCAGAGATTCAGTAATGGATGAGTCAGGGGCTGTGAGGAGGCGGCCCGCTTTTCATGATAGCCAATGCACTTCGGCATGCTGCGACGATCTTTGTTTCACTGCACGAAACAACGATTTTGGCAGCGCTCGGGCGGCGGCTTTCGGAATCAATAGAGGCGGGTGGCGTAGCTTTCAGCGATCTGGCTCTCCAGCGCTTCGACGGATGTGCCCGCCGGCTGCACCTGGTCCATCAGGATTTGCGCCAGTGATGCCATGCCTTCCCGCGCTGGCCAACTGTCGGGCTGCCACAGGCGCGACCGCTTGAAGGCCTTGGCGCAGTGGAAAAAGCACTCTTTCACTTCCACCCCGATGGCAACCAGCGGGCGCTTGCCCTGCGCTGCGGTGCGGTCCAGCAGTGCTGCGTCTCGCACGACAAAAGCACGACCGTTGATGCGCAGCGTGTCCTCCACGCCCGGCACGATGAAGATCAGGCCAACGCTTGCGGTGTTCACAACGTTCAGCAGCGTGTCCAGGCGGCGGTTACCGGGCCGTTCGGGAATCACCAGCGTGGTGTCGTCCAGA
>JANOCN010000557.1:0-3548 GCA_031412185.1 Betaproteobacteria bacterium
TGCCGTAGGAAACCGCCTGCCCGTCCCGGCCAGACCCCACCTCGCCCACCGGCCATTGCAGCCCATACGCCTGCACCCAGGCACGGCCGCCTTCCAGGCGCAAGGTGCCGTCAAACACATTCATGGCCGGGGAGCCGATGAACTGCGCCACAAACAGATTGCCCGGATGGTCGAACAGCGCCAACGGTGTTCCGATCTGCTCGACGATGCCATCGTGCATCACCACAATGCGGTCGGCCATCGTCATGGCCTCTATCTGGTCGTGCGTCACGTAAACCGTGGTGGTCTTGAGCCGCTGGTGCAGCGACTTGATCTCGGCGCGCATGGCCACGCGCAGTTTGGCGTCCAGGTTGGACAGCGGCTCGTCAAACAGAAACACTTTCGGGTCGCGCACAATCGCCCGGCCCATCGCCACCCGCTGGCGTTGCCCGCCCGAGAGTTCGCGCGGAAACCGGTCCAGCAACGTGTCAAGATTCAGAATACGTGCTGCGTCGCCCACGCGCTGGTTGGTCAGCGCTGCATCCGCCTTTCGCAGCTTGAGGCTGAAGGCCATGTTGTCGCGCACGGTCATGTGCGGGTACAAGGCGTAACTCTGGAACACCATCGCGATATCGCGGTCTTTGGAGTCCAGATCATTGATGACGCGGCCATCAATCGAAATCTCGCCGCTGCCAATCTCTTCCAGCCCGGCCAGCATACGCAGCAAAGTGGACTTGCCGCAACCCGAAGGCCCCACCAGCACAACAAACTCGCCGTCGGCGATGTCGAAGCTGATGCCGTGAATTATCTTGAGCTTGCCATAACTCTTCTCGATCCGGTCAAACCTCAGCGATGCCATACAACACTCTTTGTCAAGCCACGCGCAGCAGCGGCGCAGGCTGGTCGAGCTGGGGCAATACACGGCGCGACTTAAGCACCTCTTCAATATCGCGGTGCGCGGCAGCGATCAGTTTGAGCACGGCGCGTTCGGCCTTGCCAGGGTCGCGCGCGATCACTGCATCGAGCACGGCGCGGTGCAGCATGAGCGAGCCGCGGGGCCCGTCTTGCAGGCTGGTGGAAATCTCGAAGCTGGTGCGCAGCAGGGCGCTGAGCGCTTGCCCCATCTGCAACAACATGCGGTTGTGGGTGGCGTGCAGCAGGCCGAGGTGGAACCGCAGATCGAATTTCACGTATTCACCACCCTCTTCGACGGCACGTTTCATACCCGCAAAGGCTTCTTCGATAGCATCAATGTCTGCTTGCGTTGCACGCATCGCCGCCAGTTTCACGGCGGCGGGCTCGACAATCAGGCGCAGGTCCTGCAGGTCGCGGATGAACTCGGGCGTCAGGCCAGCGCGGGCCTGCCAGGCCACCACGGCGGGGTCGAACCAGTTCCACTGCGCGCTTGGCAGCACCCGCGTGCCCACTTTGGGGCCGGTCTGGATGAGGCCTTTCGCTACCAGCGATTTGACCGACTCGCGCACCACCGTGCGGCTCACCCCCAACTCTTCGCACAACAGGGGCTCCGGCGGCAGTACCCCCCCGGCACCAAAACGGCCCGCCACAATCGCACCGCCGAGGTAGTCGACCGTGTTGCCGTGTACGTTCTTGATCATGGAGGCAATGGTCCAGTCAGCCCTACCCAAGCGGCGTCAGCAGCGGTTTGCCGGAGAAATGGGCCTGCAGGTTTGCGAACGCCAGATCCGCCATGGCACGGCGGGTTTCCCAGGTGCCACTTGCCATATGCGGCGTGAGCACCACGTTCTCATGGGAGCGCAGTGCTTGCGGCACCTGCGGTTCGTTCTCGAACACATCCAGCGCCGCACCCGCGATCACTCCGGTGGTGACGGCATGCACCAACGCATCCTGGTCCACCACCGACCCGCGGGCAACGTTGATCAGGTATCCCTTGGGGCCGAGGGCCGCCAGCACGGCAGCGTTGATAAGACCCCGTGTCGCTGCACCACCCGGCGTGATGACAAGCAGAAAGTCGACCTCGCGCGCCAGCGCCTCGGCGTTCGGAAAATAGAGGTAGGGCAGATCGGGCATCTGCCTGCGCGTGGTGTAGGCAATCGACATGCCAAAGCCGACTGCGCGCCGTGCGATCGCCTGGCCGATACGGCCCAGCCCCACGATGCCGAGCCGCGCACCGCTGACTTTGCGGGCCAGCGGCAATGGACCGTTGACCCACGCGCCACTGCGCACGAACTTGTCGGCCTGAGGAATTCTGCGTGCCAGTGCCAACACCAGCCCCATACCCAAATCGGCCACGTCGTCTGTCAGTACGTCCGGCGTGTTGGTAACGGGAATGCCGCGGGCACGCGCCGCGGCTACGTCGACGCCGTCGTAACCAACCCCGAACACCGAGATCATCTCGAGCGCTGGCAGTTGCTGTATCAGCGCCTCGGATACTTTGGACTCGCCACTGGCAGCAATGCCGCGGATGCGGGGTGCCAGCAGCGCAAACTGAGCCGGGTCGTCCAGATGGGTGCGCTCATGCACCACGAAGACCTCTCGCAGGGTCTGCATGTAGGGCGGCCACAGCTGTACCGCAGCAAGAATTTCCGGACTGGACAATCGAAGCTCCAAAAAACGTAGCTTTACAGAATATACCGCCGATGTTTATCATATGACGATTGAATTCACCACTGCGCCGGGGTAAACCCTGTTCATCCACTTTTCCCAACTTTGAGACATCCCCCCACCATGACCGAGCCCACAAAGAAAAAAGCCCAAGAATTACGCAGCCAGCAATGGTTTGGCCGACAGGACCGCGACGGTTTCGCCTACCGCAGCTGGGTCAAGGGCAAAGGCATTCCGCACGACCAGTTCGATGGGCGGCCGGTCATCGGCATCTGCAATACCTTCAGCGAGCTGACACCCTGCAACTCACACTTCCGCACACTTGCCGAGCAGGTCAAGATAGGCGTTTACGAGGCAGGCGGATTTCCGCTTGAATTCCCGGTGATGTCATTGGGTGAAACGCTGCTACGCCCGACCGCCATGTTGTACCGCAACCTGGCCAGCATGGACGTCGAAGAAAGCATCCGCGGCAACCCGATCGACGGTGTGGTGTTGCTGATGGGCTGCGACAAAACCACGCCTTCGCTGGTGATGGGTGCTGCCAGCGTGGACCTGCCGACGATTGGTGTGAGTGGTGGCCCGATGCTCAGCGGCAAGTGGCGCGGCCAGGAGCTGGGCTCGGGCACCGGCGTGTGGAGCATGAGCGAACAGGTGCGCGCCGGCAAACTCAAGCTGCAGGAGTTCTTCGAGGCCGAAAGCTGTATGCACCGCAGCCACGGCCACTGCATGACCATGGGCACAGCCAGCACCATGGCCAGCATGGTCGAGGCGCTAGGTCTCGGTTTGACTGGCAACGCTGCTTATCCGGCAGTTGACGGCCGACGCAATGTGCTGGCGCGTATGGCCGGCAGGCGCATTGTGGACATGGTGCACGAAGACCTGGTGCTGTCGCGCATACTTACGCGGCAGGCCTTCGAGAACGCCATCAAGACGCTGGCCGCCATCGGCGGCTCGACCAATGCCGTGATCCATCTGATCGCGATTGC
>JANOCN010000558.1:0-5589 GCA_031412185.1 Betaproteobacteria bacterium
CGAGCATGGCGGGCGGGATGCCGATGCCGTTGTCTTTGACCGACAGCACCGCCGTGCCCTCCTCGCGCCAGGCGGTCAGCCGGACATGTCCGCCCCGATGGGTGTACTTGGCCGAGTTGTTCAACAGGTTTGACACGACCTGGGCCAGCCGGGCTGCATCCGCGTCTACAAAGATCGGCTCGTCCGGTACGACGACCGCGAATTCGTGGCCCGCTTGGTCGATAGCCCATTGGCTCGTTTCCACGGCGGCGTCGATAACCGACCGCAGTTCGACCCGTCCCTTGCGCAATTGCAACTTGCCGCTCGTCACCCTGCTGGTGTCCATCAGGTCATCGACCAACCGCACCAGTTGCGTCAATTGCCGGTCCATCATCGACCGCGCCTGTTCAACCGTGCCGGTTGCTCCGGCCAGCCCGATCATTTGCAGACCGTTGCGCAGCGGGGCCAGTGGGTTGCGGAGTTCGTGGGCCAGCGTGGCGAGGAACTCGTCCTTGCGGCGGTCGGCGTCCCGGAGTTGGGCGACCAGTTGCTCCCGCTCCTGCTCGATCAGTTTGCGGGCGGTGATATCCATCACCGTGCCGTTGAAACTGACCCTCTTCCCCCCCTCTTCCTGGCTCAACCCGCCCTTGGCGAACACCCACCGTACGGCACCGTCCGAGTGAACAACCCGGTACTCGATGGCGTAGGGCAAGGGGTCGTCGGGCCGGGTCGCAAACGCCAACGCCCGCTTGACCGCCGGCAGGTCGTCGGGGTGCATGACGGCCAACAACTGCAAGTAATCAATCGACTCCTGGGTGGTGCCGAAGATGGCGCGGAACCGCTCGTCGGTCTTGGTGACGCGGGTCGTCATGTTCACATGCCACGCTCCAAGTTCCGCCGCGTCCAGGGCCAGCCGCCGCCGCTCCTCGCTGGCCCGAAATGCGGCCTCGGCCCGCACGCGGGCGAGAGCCGTCCAGGTTCGCTCGGCGGTGTCCTCCGTCATGGTGATCTCGGCCGACGTCCAGACTCGCGGGCGGGTCGAGTTGACCGCCAGGCCCGCGACCAACGCCCCGCCCTTGACCAAAGGGACGGCAATGTAGGCGCGTGTTTCGACGGCTGCGTACGCCACCTTCTCCTCCACCGTCAGCGAAGCAAGGGCGTGCACGTCGGCCTCGGTCGTTGTGCGACCCGCCCTAAGGGCAGCAAGCTGGGCTTCACCGAACGACGCCAGCGAGTAGTGGCCCACGATACTGGCAGTAGCGTCGGTGTAGTCCCGCTCGACCACGGCGTCGTCGTCCCGAACCTCGAAGAACACCACCCGGTTAACCCCCAGCCGCTCTCCCAGTACCCGGCTGGCTTCGGCTTGGACAGCGGCCGGGTCCGACAGCGGACGCAGGGTGTCGGCCAGTGTCACCAGGAACGAGCTCCGGGCCTCACTTGCCCTAATCGCCTCCTGGGCATGCCGACTCTCTGTGATGTCGTTGAACAGGATGGCAACCTTATTGCTGCCTGCCGCGCCGAGCCGGAACGCATACACGTCGAACCACCGCCCGTCCATCGGCCCGGCCGCGTGTACGAACCGGATCGGCTCGCCCGTCGCTGCCACCCGTCCATACGTCTCGTACCAGAACTCTTCGAGGTCGGGGATCGCCTCCCTTACCGACTTACCTACCAGTCCGCTCATCCCGGTGTGCTTCTCGAACGCCGGGTTCATTTCCATGACCCGGTAGTCGTTCGCGCGGCCTCCCTCGTCGAACGCCATCTCGACCACGCAGAAGCCTTCGTCCATCGAATCGAAGAGGGTACGAAACCGCTCCTCGCTTGTTCGCAACGACTGTGCCGCCTGGTGCCGCTGGATGGCAATGGCCGTCAGGGACGTGGCGACCTGGGCGAGTTGTTTGTTGGCCGGTTCGGGGTCGCCCGGCTCCTGCCGGTACATGGCGAACGAGGCCAGCACCGTGCCAGACAAGCTCAACACGGGAACGGAGCGACAGGCCCGCAGCCCGTGGTCCAACAACAGCGATCGCCACTGCGGGGCGAACCGCTCGTCGGCCTCCACGTCGGAGACCAAGACGACCTCGCCGCGGGCCAGCGCCTCGCCACAGGCACCGACGTAGGGCGGGTCTAGCCGCAGCCCTTCCAGTCCGCGCAAAACTGCATCCGACACGCTTGCCCCGACCGCCAAGCCGGTATGCCGTCCCCGCGCGTCGGCCAGCAGCAACGTGCAGAACAGGCCGGGCTCCTGGTCCTCGATCAACCGACACACTGCTGCGAGCACGTCGGGCAGGGGGGCGTCCATGGCAACCAACTCCAGCACTCCCCGTTGTCCGGCTTGCAGCCGCTCAAGGCGCTTGCGATCGGTGATATCGGAATGCACGCCCACCCACTCCGTGATGTCGCCTTGGTCATTGAGGACCGGCACGGCACGAACGGTACACAGCCGCCACTGGCCGTCGGCGCGGCGAACGCGGTGTTCAAACGCAAAGTTTTTCTTGTCGGCGACCGCCTCGTTCCAAGCGTCGATGGTCGGCTGGGCGTCGTCGGCATGCACGGCACGGGACCAGCCGTAGCCCTGATAACTCTCCCGGTCCTGCCCCGTGAAGTTCCCCCACCCGACCTGTTCGCCCGCCATCATGCCCTTGGCGTCGTTGGTCCAGACGATGTCGCTGACCGCCTCGATCCCGGCGCGGAAGCGGGCCTCGCTTTGCCGCAACTCGTCTGCCGCCCGCTTGCGGTCGGTAATGTCCAGTGCGACAACCACGCTGTGCAGCGCTCGGCCCTCGGCGTCCGTCACCATGCGCGCGGTGTTGGTCACCCAACGAACGCCGCCGTCCTTGCGCACATACCGCTTGTCGTGCTCGTAGGTCGGCGTGCCGCCGCGCAGGAAGGAGATGAGGAGTTCGGCGTCCCGTGCCCGGTCGTCCGGGTGCGTGAGGCCGGACACCGTCATCCCAACCAACTCTTCGGCGGGGTAGCCCGAGAGCTCGCACATCGACCGGTTCACTTTGGTGAACCGCCCGTCTGCTCCAACGTAAGCCATCCCGCTCGGAGATTGGTCGAACGCAATGCGGTGCAACTGCTCGCTGTATCGCAGGGCATGCTCAGCCAGCCTTCGCTCGGAGATGTCCTGCACCAGGCCGACGATGCGGGTCTGGTCGCCTTCGCCTTGGCGCTGAGCGTGAGACAACACCCAGCGGACCGACCCGTCGGGCTGGGGCACCCGGTGCTCATGCCGGAACGGCTTGCCAGTTTCGAGCGTCAGTTGCAGCGCCGCCTCGACGCTCGCACGGTCATCGGGATGAATGCACGCCAGTGCTCGTTCGTGGTTCAATTGCGTTGCGGGAGGCAGGCCGTGCAATTCGATCGCACGATCGGACGCGCTGAACACTCCGGTCGTCAAATTAACCTCCCAGCTGCCCGCCTGGGCCGCTGCCATTGCCATGTTCAACTGCTCGGCAAAACGCTCGCGCTGAACCAGTTGATCGCGCAGTTGATACTGCCGCTGCCGTGCCCGCAGGGCAGTGCGAACGGTGCTGACCAGGGCGGCGACCCGTGTGGGGCGCTCCAATACGGTGACGTTGCCAAACGCAGCCATCGCCCGTGCCATGGCGGGGGAATCGGCCCCGGCGCGTGCCAGCACCAGCACCGGCAGGTCGGACCACGGCGGTTGCCGCCCGAGCCATTCGGCCAAAGCGCTGTCGCCGCCGTGGACCGCTTCTTCCGCGATCAACACCGCACCCGCACCCGCCGTGAGTTGCTCGCACAACTGCACCTGATCCGGGCAACCGACGCACACGATGCCGACGCGGGCGAGGATCGCGCCCGTCAGCTCACCGTCTTTGACCGTGGGGGCAAGCACCAGGACGCGCGCCTCCAGGGTCTCGTCGTCGGCATGTTTCATGGCCTGTTCCCTGCACGCAGGTTGTCCTCATCCCTGGTCATGTCGTCCAGCAGCAGATCAGTGCACTTGCGTCCGCTGAAGAACTGCGTGAGCGCGATGACCTGCCGCCGATAGCTCGGGGAATTGTGAGAACTTGTGGTCGTCGCCATTTAGCACCTCGGATCGAAACCCGCGTCAGTGCGAAACGACCCACACCGCGCGCAAATAACTCAATCGTATGACATCGAGAAGTCCCAGACAAAATGCCTTGACACTCGCGGGGATGCCCTCGCCGGTGGTTGAGACATCAAACAAACGCAAATGCCTCCCGCACGTGTGCCGTCCGCAGGATCGACGCAAACTGCGACTCGAACATCTCAGTGCCTGACACACCGATGGCTGGTTGCTCTTTGCGCATGTGCAGAAGCGAGCCGTCGTGTCCAATTGCGGTGACCTCGGCGACTGCCACATTCAGCGCAGGGTCGGCCACCAGGCGCGCGCGGCACTGGTCCAGACCGACGGTGGCCAGGGCGCAGGTGATCATGGTGTTGACATTGCGCGGGAACAGCGGCGCAATGCCGCGCGCCGGGCCGTCATAAAGCACGGTTTCGCGGGTGATGCTGGCTGGGTCCAGGCCCGATTCGCTGAAGTCGATATTGGATGGATGCTTGAAGAAGCTGATGGTTACTTCGCGCCACGCATGGCGCCATTCACGCAGGCTGTCCAGGCCCATCAGCGCACCATGTGGAACGGCCAGCGAGGTACCGGAGGCACGCGCCCGCGCCAGCAGCCGGTCCAGCAAAGCGTCGTCGGCCAGCGCGGTCACCGAAAGCGGCAGGTAGTCGGCGTGTGCCAGTATCTGTTCACCCCACTGGTGCGTGTACCGGGGGTGGGCCATTTCCACCACCAGGTCTGGCTCGAAACGCTCCAGCGCATCCAGGTCGTGAAGTTGTTGCGCAGCCGGTACCGCCGCCAGACGCGCACCCGAGCGGTTGTGCACAAAGGCCACCTCCAGCCCATGCGATGCGTTGCTGGTGATGCGCTCGTACACGCGCTGGCCGATGAATCCGAAACCGATCAGACCAACCCGCCGTGGCCGGGTGGGAGGGCGAGTGGTCATTGCAAGACCCAGCCCGATGTGCGCACCGCAGGCTCCCACAGGGCGGTGCCTGCGCGTATCAGACGGGTCAAGTCTTCAGGCGTGCCATGGGCCGACTCGAACACAATTTTGTGCAGGCGCTCGCGTACATCCGCCTTGGCCAACACGCGCCCCAGCGCCAGATTGATCTTCTGTACCTCAGCCGACGGAGTTTGTGCTGGGGCAAACATGCCCAGCCAGTATTCCCAGTCGATCTTGTAGCCCTGCTCTGCAAAGGTAGGCACGTCTGGCAGAGCAGGCGAGCGTTTCTGGCCCAGCACCGCAACCACGCGCAATTTCCCGGCGGCATGCGGCTCCACAAAGTCCCCGAGCGCGGTCATACCGGCGGCCACTTGCCCTCCCATCATGTCCTGCACCATCGGTGCCGAGCCCCGATAGGGCACCGATACCAGCGATGCCTTGGTTTGCTGGTTCAACAGGTGCACCAGAAACTGTGGAATGCTGCCTGGTGCGGGCACGCCCACGTTGCCTTGTCCGCTATTGGCCCTGGACCAGGCGAAAAACTCATCGAGCGACTTGGCCTTGACGTGGTTGGCCACCGCCAGCGCGCCCGCATAACGCGCCACCTGGC
>JANOCN010000559.1:0-4372 GCA_031412185.1 Betaproteobacteria bacterium
CTGGTGTCAAAGTGGGTCTTGATCTGGTCGTTCTGGATGCCCATGGCGTGGAACACGTGGTCCGATATTTTCATGGCGGACAGCATGCCCTCGCGCGTGTAGTCGGAGATGTTGTAGCTCAGCACCGGGCGGTAGGTGCCAATCGCGTCCATATATTCGCGCGAGATGGTGACGCGGTTGCCGGGCTCGGGCAGCTGCTCCATGACATACCCGATGCGCAGCTGGCGCGGTATCACGTCGGCCAGCGTGTTGCGCAGCTTTTTGCCGAACACGTTGTTGCCCACCAGCTCGCTCACGTTGGAGTTGGGCGGGTAGGTGGCAACGTCCCAGCCCCAGTTGCCCAGGTCGATCCGAAAGGATGAGAAATCGCGCCGGAACGCACCATCGCGAAACGACGGAATGCCCGACGTCTGGCCGGGTCCGCGGAACATGCCCAGGTTCATCGGCGCCATGGCCCAGGTCAGGAAGAACGGGTGGTCCATCAGGTTGCGGCCCACCTGGTCACTGGAGTTGGCCGCGTTGGAGGCCAGCAGCAGCTTGGCATTTTCCACCGCGTGCGCGGCCAGCACGTAGATTTTGGCCTTCACCGTCACGGGAGCGGAAGCGGGCCCGCTTTCGCTGGCATACCGCAGGTAGGTCAGGCCGACGATACGCCCATTTTCTGCGATCACCAATTCAGTGGCTACCGATTGGGTCTGCAGGGTGAAGAATTTCTTGTCCAGTGCCGCCAGTGTTTTGACCGCGTTGTACCGGGCCTGTACCGGGCAGATCGGAATACAACTGGCATTGCCCTCGCAACGCAAGCCAACGTGCGGTGCACCCACCGCACCGACTGGTGTGTAGCCGGCACGCGGAATGGAGTTGCGCGCCTGCGGCAGACTCTCCACCCACACCGGATAGTCCTTGCGTCCAAAACGCACGGTGGTGCCGTCCACGTGGCTGGCCAGCACCTGGTCGCTGTAGCTTTGCGGAATGCGCTCCATCGGGTAGTTGTAGTCGGCCGGGAAGTGCACGCCAAAATATTCCTGGTCTTCCTTGTTGGCAGACACTCCCATGGCCCACTCGGCCTTGCAGTAATAGGGCTGCAAATCGTCGTAGCTGATCGGCCAGTCGACACCGACTCCGTAGCGGCTGTTCAAGCGAAAATCGTTCGGCAGCATGCGCGGGCAGGTGCCCAGCCAGTGCATCGACGTGCCGCCCAAGGTGCGCAGGTAGGTGCTGCCAAACGCCAACGGGCCCAGTTCGACCTGGTAACCAATCAGGTCCGGCGTGCCCTTGGTCATGTTGATGATGTCGGTCGCGTAGGGCGACGGTGCCATGGCGTTGGGCGGAAACGGCGAATTCGGGATCTTCGGGTTGGCCAGATAAAACGTATCGACATACGACTGGTAGTCTTCGAACGACAGACCAGAGGCGCGCCCGGCTTCAAGAATCAGCACCCGCTTGCCGGCTTCCGTGAGTGTTTTGGCCACCATGGCGCCCATCACGCCACCGCCCACTATGACGGCGTCGTAGGTTTCGTCAGTCATGGTCGGCCCCGGTTACAGGCGGCAGGGCCCAGGAGCCGAAGCCGGGTGGTTTGGCCCCCTGCGGGTGGGTGTGGATTGCTGTCCAGACCAGGCCCTCGGTGTAGGCCTGGCCCGACACGTAGCGCGTGGTGTCGAGCGCGTTCGCACCGTGGGCATTGCGCCACTCGGCTGGCAGCTGCGTCCACAGCCCGAGGTACCACAACATGGTGAGGTTGCGCGTGACCGGCCCGAGCAGATCGTCCTGGAACAGCCGCTGTTCGATCAGCGCCTGCAGCCGCTCGGGGTCCGGCCCTGCCTCTTTCAACAGGTCGGCCCATTTGGACAACAACTGCCCGACGATGCGCTCCCCCACAATCGCACTGAGCGCCCGGTAGTAGGGCTGGACCATGCCGGTGCCCCATAACTCGGCTGCATCAAATCCGGTGAGCGCCACCGATAGCGTGGTAAACCGCTCGACCGGGTCGGGCGCCGCGCCGTGCCGGTGAAACACCGCGCGCGTGATGGGAATACTTGCTGTCTGCGCCTTCATGGCGATGCTCCTTGGAACTTTTTCTCAGGCCAGGTCTCGCGCAGTCGCGCTGATGTTCAGGTGCTGCGCCTGGCTTGCGGCAACCCGTGCCTGCAATGCCACTGCACCCTGCTTTTTCGCCACCTCGAGCGCCCGCTCGAAACAGGCGGCCACTTGCGCGCCGTCGCGTTGCAGGCGCACCAGCAACTCACCCTTGATGCGGTACAACTCGGCGTCCCAGAAGCCCTCGCCGCTGACCGCTGCGAACTGGAACGCTTCCTCCACCACCGCCAGGCCTTCGTCGTAGTCGCCGGTCTTGGTGTGGCACTCCGCCAGCAGGGCTAGAAAATAGGACTTGCCCAACTCCGAACCGGTGGCCCCCCACTGCTTTATGCCTTCGCGCATCTGCCGGGCACCGGTGCGGGCGTCACCGCTCTCCGACGTCACCCAGCCCAGAAGAACCGCGTTCCAGCCGATCCAGAATTCGAACCCGTGTTCGTGGGAAACTGCAGAGGCGGTGGTGGCCCGCTCGCGGACCATCGCAACGTCGCCGCGAAACTGGTGCAGCCAGCCTGAAAAGCTCAGGGCCAGCGCGTGGCTGAAGGCATGTTTGAGGCGCTGGGCGGTTTCTATGGCCTCGTCGCTGTCACGGATGGCCGCTAGCGTGTCGCCTTGCAGCCATGAAATCCAGCCACGGTAGCCCAGCGACGTGACCCAGGCGTCCACCACGTCGTAACGGAACGCCTGCACGCGGCGTTCATAGTTGGACTGCGCGTCGAGCACACGCGTTACCAGCGCGCGGGCCTGGTCCAGATCACCCATGTAGAAAAGTGTCGAACCCAATGCGCGATGGCCAACCGTCAGGAACTCCTGGTCGCCGTAGAGCCGCGCCAGCTCGAGCAGCTCATTGCCCAACTCTTCGGCCCGGCTGAAATTGGCGCGCATCAGGTTGTAGCGCCACAGCCCGTACATCGACGGCAGCAGCAGATCCTGGATGCCGCAGCTATAACAGAGCTCGCGCGCCCGGGCGTAAGCGCGCTCGACTTCGGAGGCGCCATAACCACGCAGAGCCGTCAGGGATACGCCCAGCTCAATGTGCAGCGTAATCTCATTGCGGGTGTTGTCGGTACTCTCGGGCAGCGCGCGCAGCAGATCGATGGCTTTGCTGACATGGGCGATCGCTTCGGCGTGGGCCGAGGTTTCGATGGCGCGTTCGCCGGCCGAACGCCAGTAGGGCACCGCACGGTCGATCTGCCCGGCACCCGTGTAGTGGTGCGCAAGCAACTCGGGCTGCGTTCCCGCGACACCGGGGAAGCGCTCTTCCAGCACGCGCACGATACGGCCGTGGTAATCCTCGCGCGTGCGCCGCAGCAGCGATTCGTACGCCACCTCCTGCACCAACACATGCTTGAAAAAATAGCTCGCCTGCGCACCCTGCCCGCGCCGGTAAATCAGCCCGGCCTCGACCAGCTGCGTCAGGCCTTCAGCCAGCCTTTGCGCGTCGTGCGGCCACACCGCTGCTATGAGCTCGTAACTGAACTCGCGCCCTACGGTCGCGCCCAGTTGCGCCACTTCACGGCCCGAGGTCTGCCGGTCCAGCCGCGCCATCAAAGAATCGCGCAAGGTGGTGGGAATGGTCAACGCCGACAGCGGCCCTTTGAGTTCGTAGCGGTCGCCCAGCTCGGTCAGCGAGCCCGACTCCAGCAGCAGCTTGGTCACCTCCTCGACAAACAGCGGCACGCCATCGGTCTGCACCACCAGCAGTCGCATCACTTCGGCCGGGAACCGTTTCCCACCGGTCAGCCGTGCGACCATGGTTTCCACATGGGACGGCGTGAAGCGGTTGATGATGAACTGGAAACGGTTTGAACTGTGTTTCCACGGCGGCTGGAACTCCGGGCGGAAAGTCACCACCGCCAGCATGGCGGCGGAAGGTGCCTGTTCGATCAACAGATTGAGCATTTCCAGGGTAGACGGATCGGCCCACTGGACGTCTTCCCACACCACCAGCAGCGACCTTTCCTGGGCCATGTCCACCAGCCAGTGCACCAGGTGCTCGTAGGCAAAGCGTTTTTGCCCCTGAGACAGCGAACCTACCGTGCTCTGCCCGTCCTGCATCGGAATAGACAGCAGCGCGGCAAACAGCGGCAGCGACTCTGCATTATGGAAAGCCCGGTCCTTGAGCCATTCGTCAAGTCGGCGGCGCTTGACTTCGGGCGTGTCTTCGCTCAAAAACCCGGCCTCGCGCTGGACCCGGTCAATCACCGGATGCAAGGCACTATTGGCGTGGTAGGGCGAACATCGAAACACCATGGTAGCGCGGCCTTCGCGCCGC
>JANOCN010000560.1:0-3886 GCA_031412185.1 Betaproteobacteria bacterium
CCACCCAGGGCATGCACTCCCGCACGCGGGTGGTCCAGCGCCGGGGCGCGGTTGCCCCACATGCTGTTGGACAGCGTGATGTCGCGCACCCACCAGATGCCGTTCCCCGAGGGGCTGCCAGGAACCTTGGGCTGGACCGGCAGTTCCGAGGACTTCCTGTGCACCTGCCGCTCGAGCGCAGTCTTGAGTTGGAGGTAGGGGCCCAGGCCCGCATCGACCTGCTGGCCGGCCTGGTGGCGCGCCATCTGCAGATCGGGCAGCAGCTTCGCATCGATTTCCATTCGCCCTTGCAGGCGGTCCGCCAGCGCGTCCAGTGTCAACGCCGCGTCGCCGTGGACGAAATAGTCGCTGGTGTAGGCCCGGTTGTGTGCCAGCGGATTCGCGTCCACCCGGAATAGCGCTTTGGGCAGACGCAGCTTGTAGCTCAGCGTCTCGTTGCTGCGCAGGCGCGAACCGACCACCAGCATGGCGTCGCAGCTCTGGTAGAACGCTTCGACCGGCGGTTGCAGGTTGTAGGAACCCAGCGTAGACGGGTGGTCCTCGGCCACAATGCCGCGCCCCTGCACCGAGGTCACGATGCCCCAGCCCATCTTCACAAACCGGTCCACCGCTGCACCGGCGCCACGTGCGCCGCCACCCAGCCACAACATGGGTCGGCGTGCGCGGCGCAGGCGCTCGGCCAGCACATCCACCTGCGCCGCCTGTACCGGTTGCGCTGGCACGGCCACAGGCATCAGGTCAGACGGCAGGTCGATCATGGTCTTCTGGACATCGATCGGGATTTCTAAACTCACCGGCCCACACGGTGGGGTGCACGCCAGCCGCGCCGCTTCGCGCAGCGTTGCCAGTGCGGTCTGCGCATTGCGGATCCGGAACGCGGCTTTGCTCACCGCCTGCAACATCGCCAATTGCGCGGGCGCCTCGTGGATAAACCCGAGGTCCCGGTCGAGGAATTCGGACTCGATCTGGCCCGTCAGGTGCAACATGGGTGTGCCTGCGGTCAGTGCCTCCACCAGCGCGCCGGCCGCGTTGCCCGCGCCGGTGCCGGTACTGGTGACACACACGCCCAGCATGCCCGACACCCGCGCATAAGCGTCGGCCATGTTGCAGGCACCAGCCTCGCCGCGTGCCGAGACAAAACGTAGTGGTCTTGTGCCCCCAGCCCCGTCTTGCGACGGGCCCCCCGAGGGAGTGCCAGGAAGCTCGGGGCGGCCCTTCGCTTCCTGGAGCCGCTTGTGGAACGCGTCCAGGATCGGCATGTTGTGGATCGAGATCACGCCAAAGGCAGCACGGGTGCCGCACTGCTCCAGGAAACGGACGGCGAGCTCGCCCACCGTGATACGCGTCGGACTATCGGTCATGCAATCAACTTCTGGTTATGACGTAGCTTGAAGCCAGGTCGGTCTTTTGTGAAACCCGCGCCTCGAAATGGCGCAGCCCGGTCAGGGGCTTGGCGTGGGGTGCGCCATGCGGCAAGTGGCTGATGCATTGCGACAGGCGCGCCGCAGCCTCGCGCACCCGGGCGACGATGCCCTCCAGCGCCTCGGGCTCGACCTGCTGCGCCGGCACGGTAACGCTCACCGCCGCTGCAACCTTGCGGTGCTCGTCGTACACCGGTGCGGCGATAGTCGATATACCGGCCTCAAATCCTCCCTGGCTGATACCGTAGCCCTGTTGGGCGTCCAGGTCAATCATTGTCTTGAGCGACGCCACCGTGCTCGGCGTATGCAACGTGAATGCTTCCAGTGCAACCCCGGCGTAGAGGTAACTCAGCTCGGCCAGTGACAGGTCGGCCAACAGGATGCGCCCAAGCACGGTGGCGTGTGCTGGCAGGCGCGCCCCCACCTGGATCGAGTTGAACATGAAGGAGCGCCCAGCCGACTTGGCCACAAAAACCACCTCGCGCCCATCGCGCACCACCAGGTGCGACGACAAACCAGTGCTGCCACACAGGTCGTCGATGATCGGGCGACCGTGCTCCGTCAGCTCCATCGAGGCCAGGTACTCGAACCCAAGTCGCAGCACGGCAATGCCAAGTTTGTAGTGGCTGCTGTCGCCGACACGTTCTACAAAACCCATTTGCTCAAGGGTCTGCAACAGGCGGAACACCGAGGCGCGCGGCAGGTCGAGCCGCCGTGACAACTCCGCTCCGGTCAACTCGCGCTCCTCGCGCGAAAACTGCCCAAGCAACTGCATGCCACGCTGCAACGCAGGCACCAGGTATTTGTCGCCGCTCTGGATGTCCGTCATGGCGTCGCTCCGTCCAACCCGATCAGGGTGTTTACCTGTGCAGCCGCCTCGAGCGCGCAGCTATGGCCGACTTCGCCCAACGGAACATAAGGCGCAGCTATGCTTTTTGCCAGCGCCTCGCATCCCTTGGGCGGCGTGATGGTGTCGGCGCTGCCGCTGGCAATCACCACCGGGCAAGACACCCGGCCGAGGTCGGTGGCCACATCCCCGTCGGCCAGCATGCGCGCCGCTTGCGTATAGCCGTGGGGGTGGATACCCGCCATGACGTGTTCGACGAATGCAATCTTGGCCAGGGCGGTGTTGGGGGACAACATGGCACTGGCACGCTTTTTCGCCATGCCGGCCGGCCCCAGCAGCTCCAGGTTGGCCAACCGGTCGCTGAGTTTTTGCGCGCGCAACGCTGCTGCGGCGCGCGCGTATCCCTGTGCTGGCGCCAGCAGGAACAGCCGCACAACACGCTCGGGCGCAAGCACTGCAGCACTACTTGCCATCAGCGCCCCCAATGAATGGCCTACCAGCGTGACAGGTGTCCCCGCGTTCACCCCGATGGCATCGAGCCAGGCCCACAGGCGCGCGGCGTAGTCGGCGGCACGCGGCGCTGGCATTGGCAGCGGTGTGCTTTCGCCATACCCGGGCGCGTCCCACGCCAGGACATGGCGGGCCGGGCGACTGGTGGTGTGCACCTGCAGCAGCTGCGCCAGCCAACTGGCCGACGCGGAACCAATGCCGTGCAACAACACATGGGTTACCGGCCCCGCATAGCCGGGTGAGCAGGCACGGCGAAATTGCACATCACCTTCAGGCGTGGCGACCCGTTCGGGGCTGAACTGCTGCAGGCGGCTGATCAGTGGCATGGGCGTCTGGCGGGGTAGGGCGGAGTTGGGCGTCAAACAGGCGTCAAACAGGCGTCAAGTGGGAAGATCGGTGTACGTCGCTATCAGCCACGTATCAGCCACGTTTGAGTTTGGTCAGCGGGCTGTCGGGCGGATACACCGGTGTAATAGGTTTGGCCGCACCCAGCATCACACACATCAAGGCGTCTTCGTCGCCGATATTGATTTCTTCGCGGTACACACCAGGCGGCACCGAGATCAGGTCGCGTTCCTTGAGCACGGTCTCCCAGCGTTGGCCATCTTTTTCGCAGACCACTTTCAAGGTGCCACGCATTACAAAGAAGACCTCTTCCACGTCGTAGTGGATATGCGACGGCCCCTCGTGGCGCGCCGGGATCACCATGGTCGAGAAGGTGAAATGCGCCGCTGGTACGGTATTGCTGTCGGTGGCCACGCCGGTTCCGCCGGTACCCATGTAGCGCATTTGCGCACGCCGGTATTTGGGGTCGTAGTCGGCCTGGAATTTGAGCGCGTCCCAGTCGTAGCGGCGGGTCGGGTAACGGGCCACCCGGCTCTCCAGCCAGTCGGTGAAGGTTTGGCCGTCGGCCTGCAGCATGCTTTTCTGTATTTCGGCCTCGGGCGGAAGGTTGGCGTCGAGCAGGCCACGCTGGTTGAAGACGGGCTGGTTGGCGGCTGGAGTGGGGTTCATTTTTTGGTCCTTTCGATTCACTTGGTCAGTTGGGGTCAGAGCCCGATTCGTTGGGTTTGGTCGCACTTCTTGGAGCTGGTTGTCCTGAATCAGG
>JANOCN010000561.1:0-4556 GCA_031412185.1 Betaproteobacteria bacterium
CTGGCGCAGCCTGCTCGGCGGCCCGTGCCAGGCGGTCGAGCAGATAACCGGTCACAATCCACTCTCTGTAGCCATGCTTCTGGGCAATTTCAAGTGCTTTGCGCGCGGCCTCACCGCTCTGCGCATAACGTCGCTGCGTGAAGCGCACACCGGCAACCCAGGCGTACATGTAGGCCTTATCGAAATCACGGTTCGGTCGATCAACGTGTTCCAGGCCATGACGGATAGCATCTTCCGCCGCCTGGGAATCGCCCAGCAGCCATTCAACGGTAGGCAGAATCGCGAATGCCGCCGTGGCGGGATCGTTCGGTACCGGATAGGTCAGGCTTTCGCCACCCTCTTCGCGGTAAAGCGTCAAGCAGCGCTTGATCCAGGAACGGCTTTCTTCGAGGCTGCGATAGTACAAGGTGGCGTAGCAATGCACGCTCATGGCATCGATGCGGAACTCAGGGCGGTTTGACTGTTCAGCGATTTCCATGGACTGAAGCGAAAGCTCGTAGCCGGCAGCCAGGTTGCCGCGCACCAGGTTAAACGCGGTCAGTCCCCGCATGATCGGGAACAACATTTCGGCTTGCGCACTTTCACCACAGACTTCACGCGCCTTTCGATAGGCAGCCTCGACCTGGGGCGCCGAATATCCATGCCTGCCGGTCAAGGCCACGCCCAGTTGAATTAACAGCCGGAACTGCAGCTCACGCCGTTTGACGGGATTCTTGACTTCGTCAATAAAGATCAGCGCAGCCTCGCAGTGGCCTTCGGTTTCAACATAGGCTCCGCGCGCTACTGTATCGCCGCTCGCATCCAGGCGAACATTAATCGACTCCTCGAACCGCGTTGCCTCGAACAGATGTTGGGCAAGATCGTCTGGCGCCGCGTCCGGGCTCGCCGGATACCCGGTTCGCAAGGTATCGGCCACCCTGGAATGGAGATCTCGCCGGTCATTGCGCAACAGAGTCTGGTACACCGCGTCGCGAATCATGGCGTGCGTGAATCGCACACGCTCGTGCGCACCGGTCGCAGGTGGCGCGAACAAACCGTGTTGGGTGAGCAAATTGATCGCCTCCGCCACCTCAGCCCCCCGATCCGGAAGCAACTTCTCCAGCAGGCCAACCGAGAACTCGCGACCCAAAACTGATGCCGCCTGTACGATCGTCTTATGTTGTTGCCAGCGCTCAAGCCGTGACTCGACAACCAGTTGAAGCGGAGCCGGCACCGGCCCACGCGACGACGCCGGAAAACTGACTGCTTCGCCGCTTGTTGCCGTCTCAAGCGTGCCGCGCGTCACTTCTTCAAGAATAAGTGGTACTCCTTCGCAACGGCTGACGATTTCCTGGATCAGGCTGGTAGGGAGGTCAGCGCCTTTCGCAACCGAGCGCACCAGATCGGCGGCGGTGGACCCCGACAGTGGTTCCAGCCGTATCTCCTTGTAGGCAAGTTCGATCTTCGTCGCATTGATCGAAACATCCGACTCGGATCGCGCCGTCACTATCAGCAGTGCAGGTAGGTCGCCCGTACCTTCAGCAAAGCGCTGAAGTACCGTCGCGGTCGTGTCGTCCGCCCAGTGCAAGTCCTCACAGAGCAGCACCACGGGTCCTCGAGCGGCAAAGGCACGCAATAGCTGGACGACTGAAGAGATCGTCTGCTCACGCACCGTCTCAGGCGTTCTGTCGGTTGCGTCGGCGGGCGCGGCCAGTCCAAACAGCGGTGCCAGAATGCCCACAGCATCGGAAAGCCCGCTTTCGCCGAGCAACCCCACAAGGAACTGTTTCGCAGCACTGGTTTTTTCGTGTTCGGATGCTGCCGTTCCAATGCCTGCGATGCGGCGCAGCAGGACTCCGACCGGAAACAGCGGACTATTGCGCGTACTTGGCATGCAATCGATTTCCAGCCGGTTGGCATGGTCGCGGAGGGCCCAGTCAAGAACAGCCTTCGCCAACCTGGATTTACCCATACCCGCGTCGCCAACGAGCAGAACCACTTGCCCCTTGCCTTCGCACGACCTAGACCAAGACGCAGTCAGTGCCGCCAGTTCTTCGGCGCGACCAATGATTTCGCCACGCGAATTGTCGAACCGCTGAGCCTCAAAACGCGAGTACACCTGGGTTTCCCCCAGGACGCACCATGCCTGCAGGCCATGCTCGAACCCCTTGGCCGACTTGATCCCCAGGTCTCTATAGTCGAAGAAGCTCTTTGCAAGTCGCCTGGTGCTTTCACTGATTACAACCTGACCCGGTTCGGCCACTGCCTTCAACCTTTCGGCCATGTTGAACGCCATACCGTCGAGCGACTTGTTGATCAGATCGACTGAAATTGCCCCCGAAGCAATGCCAACACGAAACTCAAGTGTCACGCCCGCAAGCTGAATTGATCGCACTGCATGTATCAGGTCGAGGCCCGCCCGCACGGCGGTCTCGGGTGCGTCCTCCCGCGAGCCCGGGTAGCCGAACAATATCAACGCCCCGTCGCCCTCCCAACGTTCGACATACCCGCCATGGCGTTTCACCACCTCGTCGACGGATTTCCTGACCGCCCGAGTCAGCGCGAGGCCATCAGAGGGGTCAAGCCGACCCCAGATATGGGTCGAATTTACAATGTCGCACTTTACGGCCGTCGCAAGG
The DNA here is from genome assembly GCA_031412185.1 of Betaproteobacteria bacterium. GTDB lineage: Bacteria > Pseudomonadota > Gammaproteobacteria > Burkholderiales > Burkholderiaceae_C > CAISIP01. The sequence goes on from JANOCN010000561.1 coordinate 2,619, forward strand.
CGCAACTCCGCGTCTGGGGCGAGATGCACGGTGCCTCGATTAGTGTCTTCCATTGCTTCTCCAGTGAGACCTGCACGCGGCGCGCCTCATCGCGGAACACGTGCTGACGCGCATATCGTCCGGCACAGGATGCGAATTGTCCAGCAGTTTCTTACGGATTCTCGCGCACCTACTCGTCTGACTGCTTGAGCCCCCCGAGCGCGCTCAGGGCGGCTTGCAACCCTCTGGTGGCTCCGCCAGCCGCCACCGAATACCTCGCATCGAGACCGCGCCGTCCAGTGGGTTCGGAACCAATACGCCACTTACCCAGTTCTCCATGCCATCTCGAAATTTCCTGGCGATTTGGTGTTTGCTCGCGGCGGGTGCCACTTCAGCGTTCGTGAAGTCCCACTCCCAGTAGGAGCAAATGAAAGCCAGCGGATCGAAGGCGTCCGAAGGCTGCTGGCCAAGTACCGGAGCCTTGAAGATTTGCTCCAGGTCGGCCCACCGGGGGACCGATGCCGCAGCTTGGCTGACCGAAACCCACGGCCCCGTCAGTTCGACCTCACTTCGGAATATGAGGCCTCCAAACACCGGGTGAATGTCGTGTTTGGTCACACCAGTCAGCTCGGTCTTGGTGAGAAACGCATACTGTTTGGCGTAGCCGTAAATGGAGTTCCCCCCAAGTACCGCGCTCCAATCGTCGAGGTACATTCGCACAGCATAGTTGTGCCATTGTGTGTCCGGGTAGCGCACGACAAATGGGATCAGCAGAATCATCTCCTTGTAACCGCAAGATTGGCAGATCGTGGTCACTTTTCCATCCGCCAGAAAAGAGGGCTCGCGCTGGTCACCAATCAGGAAAATCACCGGGTGTGTGTCAGACGCAGCGTTCTTGTTGGCCAGGCCAAATCCGGAGGGAAGTACCTTGGAGACCTCTGTTTTGTCCAACATACTCACAAACGCGGTGCCGTTATAGGTCGACTGCAGGCCGTTCAAAGTAGCTATCGGCTGCGGTGTATATCCACCCACAAAATCGCCGGGGCCGGGAAAACGTTCTGGAAAAAACGCAATGAAGGTGCTGGCCTCCTTCATCCGGAACGAAAGACCGCTACATCCGCTCAGCGTTACCGCAAGAATGGCTGCCAACACACAGGGCCATCTTGCGCGCCTTGGTGCTGCAATCGGGAGACGCAATGTCTGGATTCTGTTTGCCCACGTCATCCGGTTCTCCTTTTATAAACTCAAGGCTGTAAGGCTACGCTGAAGATGGGCATTGCGCTCATGGGGCATTACTATTTACTTGAGCATAACCAAGCGTCCACGGAGCCCAGTCGATGGGTCAATCGACTACGAACAGGCCCTTATGTTCCTCGCGCAGCAGATTCTTCTGCACTTTCCCCATGGCATTGCGCGGCAATTCGTCCACCACAAAACAGCGCTTGGGCACCTTGAAGTTGGCCAGCCGCTGTTTCATCTGTGCCAGCAATTGCTCGGGTACCACCTGGGCCCGCGGTCGAGCAGTGACAACGGCCACGCCCACTTCGCCAAAGTCCGGGTGCGGAACACCCACCACCGCACTTTCCGCCACGCCTGGCAACTCGTTGAGGGCACTCTCCACTTCTGCCGGATACACGTTGTAGCCGCCGCTGATGATCAGGTCTTTGCTGCGGCCGACGATGGTCACATAACCCAGCGCATCCACCTTGCCCACGTCTCCGGTCTTGAAAAAGCCGTCGGTGGTGAATTCCTCGCGTGTTTTCTCGGGCATGCGCCAGTAGCCCTGGAACACATTCGGGCCGCGCACCTGGATCGCACCCACCTCACCGCAGGCCAGCTCACGGCCAGTGTCGCCCAATACGCGCAACTGCACTCCCGGCAACGGGAAACCGACGGTACCACCGCGCCGCTGGCCGTCGCGCGCCAGGTAGGGGTTGGATGTGAGCATGGCGGTCTCCG
>JANOCN010000562.1:0-3876 GCA_031412185.1 Betaproteobacteria bacterium
TCACCCAGGCGTTCCAGCAAGGGTTCGTAAACAGCCTGCTCGACCAGCAGCCGTGAGCCTGCCGAACAGGTCTGCCCGGCGTTCTGCACAATGGCGTTTATCACAGTGGGCAATACGGCATCTACGTCGGCGTCGGCAAACACGATCTGCGGGCTTTTGCCGCCCAGCTCCAGCGTCACCGGGCAATGGCGCTCGGCAGCCACTTGCTGTATCAGCGTGCCGACCTTGGGGCTGCCGGTAAAACTGATGTGGTCGATGCCCGCATGGCGCGCCAATGCGTCGCCCACTTCGTGCCCATAACCGGTGACGATGTTGATGGCCCCGGCCGGAAAGCCCACCTCGGTGGCCAGTTGTGCGACCCGTATCAGCGACAGGCAGGCGTCTTCCGACGGTTTGACCACACACACATTACCGGCCGCCAGCGCACCTCCCACGCTGCGCCCGAAAATCTGCATCGGGTAGTTCCACGGAATAATGTGGCCGGTGACGCCATGCGGCTCGCGCCAGGTGAACACGCTGTAGCCGTCCTGGTACGGAATGGTCTCGCCGTGCAGCTTGTCGCAAGCGCCGCCGTAGAACTCGAAATAACGCGCCAGCGCAACGGCGTCTGCACGTGCCTGCTTCACCGGTTTGCCGCAGTCGCGCTGCTCCAGCAGGGCCAGCTCATCGGTGTGTTGCGTGACCTTGAGCGACAGGCGCAGCAGCAGGCGGCCTCGTTCGGCCGCGCTGAGTCGGCCCCACACTGTGTCCATGCACTGGCGCGCGGCATGTACCGCAGCATCGATGTCGGCAGCATTGCTGCGCGGTATTTCCTCGAACGGCTGGCCGTCGGACGGGTCGATGACCGGCAGGGACCGGCCGGACGCGGAGGGTACGGAGGCGTTGGCTATGTAATTCAGCTGCATCCCCCGATTTTGCTTGAAAGCGGGTGAGGCCTGCCTGACAGGGGGTCAGCGTAGTCCGCACCACCGCAGTCGGTTGCTGCGCGCCTGGCCCATGGTCAACACTTCGTCAGCGAGAATCTCCACTACAGAGCCCGGGCACCCAATTTGCTTTGACCTGAGCGGTACTTCCTCTACACAATCCGAAACACCGCCCATGACCACCCACCCCATCCGCTCGATCCTGATCGCCAACCGCTCGGAGATCGCCATCCGCGTCATGCGCGCCGCAGCCGAAATGCGCATCCGCACCATTGCGGTCTATTCGCAGCAGGACCGGCAGGCGCTGCACCGTTTCAAGGCGGATGAGAGCTATCTGGTGGGCGAGGGTAAGAAGCCACTTGCGGCGTACCTGGACGGCGAGGACATCCTGCGCATCGCCAAACGTGCCGGCGCGGATGCGGTGCACCCGGGCTACGGTTTTCTGTCCGAGAACCCGGACTTTGCCGAATCCGTCATCGCCGCCGACCTGTTATGGATTGGCCCCACGCCCGGGGTGATGCGTACGCTGGGCAACAAGGTGGCGGCGCGCCATGCGGCGGTGGCGGCCAGTGTGCCCGTGATGCCGGCCACGCCACCGTTGCCCATGGACGTGGCGCAATGCACGCGGATGGCGCAGCAGGTCGGCTTCCCGGTCATGCTCAAGGCGAGCTGGGGGGGAGGCGGGCGCGGCATGCGCGTGATCGAGAGCGAAGCCGAACTGCCGGAGGCGCTTGCCGCCTCACGGCGCGAGGCGCTGGCCGCCTTCGGCAACGACGAGGTCTATTTCGAGAAACTGATCCGCCGCGCGCGCCACGTCGAAGTGCAGATCCTGGGAGATACCCATGGCAACCTGGTGCATCTGCACGAACGCGATTGCAGCGCGCAGCGGCGCAACCAGAAGGTAGTGGAGCGTGCGCCGGCGCCCTATCTGACGTCTGCCGACCGCGCCGAGTTATGCGGCAACGCGCTGCGTCTGATGCGCAGCGTGGGCTACACGCATGCCGGCACGGTCGAATTCCTGATGGACGCCGACGACGGCAAGTGTTACTTCATCGAGGTCAACCCGCGGATCCAGGTCGAACACACGGTGACCGAGATGATCACCGGTGTCGATATCGTAAAAGCGCAGATCCGCATCACCGAAGGCGGCCACATAGGCCTGACCGAAGACCCCGGTGACGGTCGACTCCCCACCGGCGTTCCCGTGCAGGAAAAGATTGCCCTGAACGGCCACGCGCTGCAATGCCGCGTCACCACCGAGGACCCCGAGAACGGCTTCCTGCCCGACTACGGCCGCCTGGCGGCGTACCGCAGCGCGGCCGGATTTGGCATTCGCCTGGATGCCGGCACGGCGTATGGCGGCGCCGTCATCACGCCTTACTACGATTCGCTGCTGGTCAAGGTCACGGCCTGGGCACCGACGGCTGCCGAGACCGTGCAGCGCATGGACCGCGCGCTGCGCGAATTCCGCATCCGCGGCGTTTCGACCAATCTGCAGTTCCTGGAGAACCTGATCAACCACCCGGCCTTCACGTCGGGAGAACTGACCACGCGTTTCATTGAGAACACGCCCGAGTTGATGTCGTTCGCCACGCGGCGCGACCGTGCGTCCAAGGTGCTGCGTTTCATGGCAGAGGTGGCCGTCAACGGCAACCCCGAGATGGCCGGTCGCACGTTGCCGGCCCTGCCGTTGCCCAAGCCCGTGTTGCCGGCACCGCAACACGAGCTGCCGATTCCCGATGGCACGCGGAAGCGCCTGCAGGCCCTCGGTCCAGCCAGGTTTGCGCAGTGGATGCTGGCACAGAAGCAGGTCTTGGTGACCGACACCACCATGCGCGATGCCCACCAGTCGCTGCTGGCCACGCGCATGCGCACGGCCGACATGTTGCCGATCGCGCCGTTCTACGCACGCAAGCTCGGCGGCCTGTTCTCGCTGGAATGCTGGGGTGGTGCAACCTTCGACGTGGCGCTGCGCTTTCTCAAGGAAGACCCGTGGCAGCGCCTGGAGTTGTTGCGTGCGCTGATCCCCAATGTGATGTTCCAGATGCTGCTGCGCGGCTCCAACGCGGTGGGCTACACCAACTATGCCGACAACGTGGTGCGCCACTTTGTGCAGCAGGCGGCCCGCCACGGCATCGATCTGTTCCGCGTGTTCGACTCCTTGAACTGGGTGACCAATATGCGCGTCGCGATCGATGCGGTACTTGAGTCTGGTGCCCTGTGCGAAGGAGCGATCTGCTACACGGCTGACCTGTTCGATCCCGCGCGCTCCAAGTACGACCTGAATTACTACCTCGGTATCGCGCGCGAGCTGCAAAAGGCCGGTGTTCATGTGCTGGGCATCAAGGACATGGCGGGCGTGTGTCGCCCGCGCGCGGCGGCTGCACTGGTGCGCGCGCTGAAGGCCGAGACCGGCCTGCCGGTGCACTTTCACACCCACGACACCAGTGGTGCCTCGGCCGCATCGGTGCTGGCTGCCATCGAGGCCGGTTGCGACGCGGTCGATGGGGCGCTGGACGCGCTGAGCGGCCTGACATCGCAGCCCAACCTGTCGGCGATCGCCGCCGCGCTGGCCGGCACCGAGCGCGACCCGGGCCTGTCGCAGCACGACCTGCACGCCGCCTCTACTTACTGGGAGGGCGTGCGCCGCTTCTACGCGCCGTTCGAGTCTGATATCCGCTCCGGTACGGCCGATGTCTACCGCCACGAGATGCCCGGCGGCCAGTACACCAACCTGCGCGAGCAGGCGCGCGCCATGGGCATCGGGCACCGCTGGACCGAGGTTTCGCAGACCTATTCGGACGTGAACCGCCTGTTTGGCGACATCGTGAAGGTCACGCCCACCTCCAAGGTGGTGGGCGACATGGCGGTGATGATGGTGGCGAGCGACCTGACGGTGCACGAAGTTGCCGACCCCGCGCACGAGGTGGCGTTCCCGGAATCGGTGGTGTCG
>JANOCN010000563.1:0-3701 GCA_031412185.1 Betaproteobacteria bacterium
CTGCCGAGCGAAATTGAAGACCTGATGGTGACCCACCCGGCAGTGCTGCAGGCCCATGTGGTGCCGGTGCCGGACGTCCGCATGGGCGAGGTTGGCGTGGCCTACGTGGTGTTGCGCGACCAGCCTGCGGTGACACCCGCTGAGCTGATCGAATTTTGCGCCGCGCGGCTGGCACGCTTCAAGCTGCCGCGACACGTGTTGCCGATCCGCGCCGAAGATATCCCCGCCACGCCATCCGGCCGCGCACGCAAATTCCTTCTGGTCAAGATGGCCACCGAGACGCTGGGGCTGGGATGAGCGGCGAACCCGATTACGCAAAATACGCCACACCGGCGTACCCGCAGACTTTTGGCGAGTTGCTGGACTGGTCGCTGGCGCGCATACCGAACCCGGAGGAAAAAGTCTATTTTCGTATCGTCGGCCAAACGCCGGTGACGTACGCTGAATTCGCACGCAATGTGCACCGCATCTGCAACTTGTTGGTGGCGTTGGGCATGAAACCAGGCGAACACGTCGCCATCTACCTGCCGAACTGCGTCGAGTATGCCTACCTCTACCACGCGCTGGCCAAGTGCGGCCTGGTGATGGTGCCGCTGAACCAGTTCCTGCGTGGTGAGTCGCTGCGCTACATCCTCCAGCACTCCGACGCCAGATACCTCATCACCTCACGTGCCATGTTCGAAGAGAAGGTCGCGCCGGTCCAGGCTGCGTTGGCGAACGTGGCGCGGGTAATCTTCAGCGACGAGTTGGCCCCCGGGTGTACAGTGCCCGCCAGCCGGCTCGCGGACTTCCAGCGGCACAACGACCACTTCGCGGCGACCGAGCCGGTGTCGGGCAGCGACCTGCAAGGCATCTGGTACACATCCGGTACCACCGGCCTGCCCAAGGGCGTGGCGACCACCCAGCGCGCCTATGTGTTTCGTGCCTTGTTCTACGCCGATTATTTCCGTATGGCGGCCAACGAAGTCGTCTACTACGTTCTACCGCAGTACCACGTGGCCTACATGGTATTCGGCGGTCCGCTGGCGATGGCCGCTGGCTGCGAGATCGTACAGGTAGACTGGTTCTCAGCCTCGCGTTTCTGGGACGACATCAGGGACTACGGGGTATCGGTCACCTTCAGCACCGGAACCATCGTCCCGGTGATGCTGGGGCGACCGGTCAGCACGCAGGAAAATCTGGCGCAACAGCACCTGCGCCTGTGGGTCGGCTGGCCAGTGGACGACCCGGCTGCAATGCGCGCACGCTGGCCGCATACCAGGTTCATGGAACTGTATGGCACCACCGAGGCTGGCAACGCCACCATCTGCGACTACGACAACCCGCAGCTCGGTACGGCCGGCCCGCCAGCCCCGTATACCGACCTGCGCATCGTAGACCCCAGCACCGGCGCCGACCTGCCACCGGGTCAATCGGGCGAGATCGTGGTCCGCCACAAACTCGGCCCCGACTACATCCTGCGCGGCTACTACAAGGACCCGCAGCGCACGCGCGAAACCCTGGTCGATGGCTACTGGCACAGCGGCGACATGGGACTCATCGACGCAGACGGTTGCCTGCGCTTCATGGCACGCATCAAGGACTACCTGCGCGTCGGCGGCGAGAACGTTTCCACACGCGTGGTTGAAAACCAGATTCGCAAGCATCCGGCGGTGGACGAGACCGCCGTGGTAGGCACAAAAAACGAACTCGGCCACGACGAACTGGTGGCGCACTGCGTGCTAAAGCGCGACATGACACTCGACCCGGCCGAATTCTTCGACTTTTGCAACCGCGAGATGCCGTACTTCATGGTGCCGCGTTTTCTGGTGCTGCAGACCGAGCTGCCCAAGACCGCCACCTTGCGCGTCGAGAAATACCGGCTTGCGCAGCATGGGCTGGCCGGTGCGGTCGACCGCAAACAGCTCGGCATAGAACTTCAACGATGATGACAAGAAAGGTAAATGCAATGAACTTCAATAGCAAGACCCAGGGCGGCCCAGACCTGATCACCCCCGCCACTCCGGTGGGTTTTGAGCTCACCGGCGTCAAGAAAAAGGCCGCGATCCAGCTCATGGGCTCGCGCCTGTGGGGCCGCTTCAACCCCAACCACTGGGACCCGGTCTACGCGGCCAAAACCGGTTTGAAGGCGCCGATCCAGACCGGCGAGATGTCGTCTGCCTACATCGCGGAGATGTGCGTCAACTACTTTGGTGCCAATTTCTTCCGTAACGCCCGTGTGGTCTGCAAATACATTGGCTCCACGCTGGCCAACGAAGTGATCACCACCCATGGCTTGGTGCGCGAGAAGACGCCCAAAGGCAAGGGTTTCCGCTTCACGGTCGATGTCTGGGCCGACAACGAAGCCGGCGAAAAAAAGACCGTCGGCTGGGTCGAAGTCGACGTCGGCGTCTGACAAGGGTTGAATAAATCTACGATTTCTTCAACCCTTGTGCACCATTTCAAGCAACACATTACTTAGGACATTGCCATGAGCGAACATGACGTAAAAACCGACGGACTGCGTCCAATGACCGAAATCCAGATACGCCAGACGCGTGAATTTATCGACGGCCTGGCCTCCGAGTCAGAAACCTACTGGGACATGGTCGCAGTGGGCGACTCGCTGTCGCGCGAGCTGCACATCACACCCGAACTGGTGATCTTGTACGCTGACGCGGTGGAAGACTTCAACCCCTGGTACGAGGGCTGGCGCATGAACACCTGGAACATACCCGGTGAGTCGCCGTTCGGTGGTGCCATCGTGCCGCCGCTGCTGGTGTCGCATTTCGTGTTGTCGGTGCAGTTCGACCACACCAAGCCGTTTGCCATCGGCTCCATCCACACCTTCCATGACTCGGAGATATTCGAGCCCATACCCGTCGGTGCCACGGTGCGTATCACCGCGCGGGCGATCGACAAATACGTCAAGCGCGAGCGCCGCTACGTGCGCCACGAGGTCACGGTCGAAGACGTGGCTGCGGGCACGCTGTATATGCGCGAAACCCGCGACATCATGTCGCTCTGAGAACCATGACCACTGGCCAAACCATCGCCCAGCTGTTGCACCGTACCGCGCGGCGCTATCCACAGAAGTGTGCGATTCGCTGCGGCGATGTTGCATGGACCTACGCTGAATTCTCGGCGCTGTGCGAACGCCTCGCCGCCGGTCTGCACCATGCGGGTGTTGTCAAGGGTTCGCCAATTGCAGTGTTGTCGCGCAACTCGCATGCCTTCGCTGCGCTGCGTTTCGCACTGGCGCGCATTGGTGCGGTGCTGGTACCGATCAATTTCATGCTCAAGGCCGAAGAGGTGGCCTACATCCTGCGCCATGCTGGCGCACGGATGCTTGCGCTCGACGAAGGTTTGGCGACGCTCGGGCGCAGCGCCGCTGCCCTGAATACCCAGGTGGAGAAATTCCTGGCCCTGCCCGGTGAATCGTCGTCGGAGCCCGAGGGTGAAAACATGATCGGCTTTGCGCAGCTCGCCGCCAGCACCAGCGCGCTGCCCGAAATGCCGGTAATCGGTGCCGACCTGGCGCAGATCGTCTATACCAGCGGTACCGAGTCGCTACCCAAAGGAGCCATGCTCACGCACGAAGCTGTTATCTGGCAATACGTGAGTTGTATCGTGGACGGCGAGATGAGCAGCGACGACACGTTCTTGCATTCGCTGCCGCTTTACCACTGCGCCCAACTCGACTGTTTTCTCGGGCCTGGGGT
>JANOCN010000564.1:0-2117 GCA_031412185.1 Betaproteobacteria bacterium
TACCAATGGCCTGCCTTGCAAGCCGCTCGGCCAGGGATCCAAAGGCCAGTGCCTTGATGGCCGCCTTGATTTCCCTGGTCTGCCCGGACTCGACAACACTTGAGTTATGTTCAAGCTTGAAGTTCAAGGCCGGAACTCCGGCTGGCGTGTAACGCATAGCTTCAATCTCAGCGATACATGCAGTCAGAACCAGGCGGTTGGCGACATCACTCACCCGACGTGGGCGTTATCTGTCCGAACCGTGGAATTCGGCCTGTTGCGCCTTGCGTGCGTCTTCGCGCTCGACGGTTTTCATCATCGATGAAGGACCGGTATCGGCTTTCTTCCTGGACACCGTCAGATGGCGCAACACCGCATCATTGAACTTGAACGCGTGCTCCAGCTCGACCATGACCGCCTGGTCTGCTTCAATATTGATGCAAAGGTAGTGTGCTTTGGCGAGCTTGTTGATCATGTAGATCAACTGGCGCCGACCCCAGTCTTCGACCCGATGCACCTTGCCGCCACCGGCAGTGATCATGCCCTTGTAGCGCTCCAGCATGGCCGGGACTTGCTCGCTCTGATCCGGATGGATCATGAGAATAATTTCGTAATGACGCATTGGTACTCCTTGTGGATGACCCATAGATGGGTCGATGAAGCTGCCCCCAGCGTCTGGTCGGGGTGCAGCAAGGCGAAGCCCGCGATTATATGCCAGGTGCAAGCGCCTTGTACACGCCGAAATGGCTACGGCAAAGAACCAGCAACCGGTCCTGCCAGGAGCAAAAAAAAACCGCCGACAACTGTCGGCGGGTTTTTGGGTTGCAGACCCGGCGCTTGCCGGGTTCACCGATGGGCGCGATTAACTCGCCTTCAGACTCGGGTACCGCACATATTCCACCAACTCCTGTATTTTCTTGCTTGGTGCCGGAGTTACGAGGCTCACCAACAGGATCACAGCGATGCCCACGGGCACTCCAAATACACCAGCCGAAATTGGCAGGATGCCAAACCACAGGTCAACCGGCGACGTAACCCCAAAGACACTGCGTAACCAGGGCTGGTTGGACACCATGTAGTAGACGGTGACGCTGAGCCCAGCAATCATGCCCAGCGACGCCGCGATTCCGTTAGCACGCTTCCAGAAAATTCCCAGCACCAGCGCCGGGAAGAATGAGGCTGCTGCAAACGAGAACGCTGCCGACACGAGGAACAGGATGTCCGCAGGCTTCTGCGCAGCTACGTACGCCGCGCATAGCGCAACCACCAGCAACAAGGCCTTGGAAATGGTCACACGCCGGGCAGTCGATGCGTTTGGGTCGATCATCTTGTAGTAAAGATCGTGACTCAGCGCATTGGCAATCGTCAGAAGCAAGCCGTCAGCAGTCGACAGCGCCGCAGCCAACCCGCCGGCCGCTACCAAACCGGATATGACGTATGGCAAGCCGCCAATCTCTGGTGTCGCCAGCACCACGATGTCGCCACCGATGGACATTTCGTTCAACTGCAGCAAGCCGTCCTTGTTGACATCGACAATCGACAGCAAGGTCGGGTCCACTTTGTTCCAGGCTGCCACCCACGCCGGCAATTGGTCAATCGGAGTACCGATCAACACGTGAAACACTTCGAACTTGACCAGCACCGCCAGCGCCGGCGCCGTAAAGTACAACAAGAAGATGAAGAACAGCGACCAGGTCACCGAGTCACGCGCCTCCTTGACGCTTGGCACGGTGTAGTAACGCATCAGGATGTGTGGCAATGCAGCGGTGCCGACCATCAGGCAGAAGATCAGCGCGAGAAAGTTCCGCCGCGAGGTGTCGTACGTCTTTTGCGCGGCTGCGTCACCGTTTGGATCACCGGCAAACTGTTGCGCATGGGGCTGCATGCCATTCAGCGGTTTGGCCTTGTTGTCCGCGCCGGTTTTTGCGGTGGTCCAGGCTTTCCTGGCGGCTTCCACGTCCTTTGGTAGCGCTGACAAGGCTTTCTCCGCTGCAGCAATTTCGATCACCGGGCCATTTGCAGCCTTCAGATCGGCGACTTTCTTTTCAGCCGCGGCCTTGTCGGCAGCCAATGCTGCCGCCGGGTCTTTCAGTTTTGCAGCCAGGTCCGCCGAGCGCTTCTTGAATATCTCGCGAACT
>JANOCN010000565.1:0-5090 GCA_031412185.1 Betaproteobacteria bacterium
CTGCGCCCTGGGTGCCAGCGCTGCGCATGATCGGGCGCTAGACTGGCGCTGCCCAATCTGGTGCCAAACGCGGGAGTACACCCTGGAAGACCTCACCCAACTCAAGGTGGTCATCATCGACCATGTCGCGACACTCACCATGGACGCGCCGCCGGTGAATGCGCTGACGCGGGTCTTGAATGACGAGTTGACGCTGGCGCTGGACCGCATTTCGGAGATGGACGAAGTCCGGGCGGTGGTACTTACAGCTGCCGGCAAAGTGTTTTGCGCTGGTGCCGATCTCAAGGGGCGCTCGCAAATCGTCAAGGGGCCAGGTGATTTGCCGGCACATTCGCGCCGCACGCGCGAGTGTTTCCATGCGATCCGCGAATGTGCCAAACCGGTGGTGGTGGCCATCAACGGTGCAGCACTGGGTTCGGGGGTGGCGATGGTGGCGTCAGCGGATATCCTGCTGGCTTGCGACCGAACGGTACTCGGCCTGCCCGAAGTAGATGTGGGCCTGCTGGGCGGTTGCCGCCATGCGATGCGCCTGTTTTCCCACTCCACGCTGCGCCGCATGGCGCTGACCGGTTACCGTGTCAGTGGAGCGGAGCTTTTCCGGCTCGGCATTGTGGAGGCCTGCACCAGGCCTGAGGCCCTGCTGCCTGCGGCGCTGGAGATTGCCCGCAACATCGCGTCCAAGAGCCCGGTCTCGACCCGGATGGGCAAACACACGTTGAACGTCATAGAAGACATGAGCCTGCGTGATGGCTACCGCTACGAGCAGGATATGACGGCCGTTATTGGAAAAACCGACGACGCCAAAGAGGCTCAGGCTGCTTTCAGGGAAAAACGCGCACCCGTGTTTGTGGGGCGCTGACTGGTTCGTCGCGAAAGCGACGCGTATACAGAGCATTTGGTGGTCCAATCCCAGCTTCACCACAAGGACGAGAACATGCTGTCTGCCTACTCTGCCAAAACCCGCGAACTGCTCGAACGACTGAACGCGTTCTACGACCAGCATATCTATCCCAATGAAGCGCGTTACTACGCCGAGATGGACGCCTTCCGTCGCGCGGGCGACCCGTGGAAAGTAGTGCCGCTGATCGAAGAGCTCAAGGTGAAGGCGCGCGCTGCGGGGCTCTGGAACATGTTTCTGCCGCACCCGTACAAGGGGCAGGGTGGTATCTCCAACCTGGACTATGCGCCGCTTTGCGAAGTGATGGGCCGGGTGACCTGGTCAGGCGAGGTGTTCAACTGCTCCGCACCGGACACCGGCAATATGGAGACACTGGAACGTTATGCCACTGACGCGCAGAAACAGCGCTGGCTGGATCCTCTGCTGGCCGGTGAGATACGCTCGGCCTTCCTGATGACCGAGCCCGCCGTGGCGTCGTCGGATGCGACCAATATCCAGTGCAGCATCCGCCGCGAGGGCGATGAATATGTAATCAACGGGCGCAAGTGGTTCTCGTCGGGCGCAGGCAGCCCGCATTGCACCATCTACATCGTGATGGGCAAGACCGACCCGGACGGCCCGCGCCATGCGCAGCAGTCCATGGTGCTGGTGCCGCGTGACACCGCCGGCGTCACCGTGGAGCGTCATTTGAGCGTATTTGGTTACGACGACGCCCCACATGGCCATATGGACGTCGTGCTCGAGAATGTGCGTGTGCCGGTGGACAATATTTTGCTCGGTGAAGGGCGTGGCTTCGAGATTGCCCAGGGCCGACTGGGGCCAGGGCGTATTCACCACTGCATGCGCTCCATCGGTGCGGCGGAACGTGCGCTCGAAATGATGGTGGACCGCCTGCAGGCGCGTATTGCATTTGGCAAACCGCTGGCCGAGCAGTCGGTCTGGCACGAACGTATTGCCGATTCGCGCTGCATGATCGACCAGGCGCGCCTGCTCACGCTCAACGCCGCACACCGTATGGACACGGTGGGTAACAAACAGGCACGTGCCGAAATCGCCATGATCAAAGTGGTGGCACCGAATATGTCGTGCCAGGTGGTGGACTGGGCGATCCAGGCGCATGGGGCTGCTGGTGTGAGCCAGGACTTCTGGCTCGCCGAAGCCTACGCGCACCAGCGCACCGTGCGCATCGTGGACGGCCCCGACGAGGTGCACCGCAACGCGATTGCCAAAATCGAGTTGGCGAAACGCGCGGCTGCGAAGAAGTCGCTGTCGATAGGCTGACCAGGCCCCAAAGCGAAGCGCACGGCAGCGCGGCGGGCTGGCGCACCTAGCACCGGCCGCGTCAGGGCGGCGTCACCGCGGCGTTATGTGCCTGCGCACATTGCAGCATTGCGGGGCCGCAATATTGGCAAGGGGGAACCAAGCGTCTAAAGTGCTTTCCACAGCAAGGCTACGGAAGACTTTCCCCATGACAGAAAAAACCGGCCCGCTTTCCCATGTAAAAGTGCTGGACCTGAGCCGGATCCTGGCCGCTCCCTGGGCTGGGCAGATACTGGCCGACCTGGGTGCCAAAGTGACCAAGGTGGAGCGGCCCGGTGCGGGCGACGACACGCGATCCTGGGGGCCGCCATTCCTCAAGGGTGCGGACGGCAAGGATACCAAGGAGGCCGGTTATTACCTGGCCGTCAACCGCGGCAAACGTTCCATCACGCTGAGCCTGGACAAACCTGAAGGCCAGCGCATCGTGCGTGAGTTGGCGCTGCAAAGCGACATTGTGCTGGAGAACTACAAGGCCGGCACGCTGGAGCGTTATGGCCTGGACCAGGCCGCGCTGCGCAAAATCAATCCGAGGCTGATCTATTGCTCGGTTACCGGATTTGGACAGACCGGCCCGCGGCGGGACCAGCCGGCCTACGACTTTCTGATCCAGGCCATGGGCGGCCTGATGAGTGTGACCGGCGAGCGCGACGCACTGCCCGGTGGTGGCCCGCAGAAGGTGGGCATTCCCATCGTGGACCTGATGACCGGCATGTACACCACGGTTGCCGTGCTTGCGGCATTGGCACGGCGCAACGAAACCGGGCTGGGAGACAGTATCGACATCGGTATGCTGGACGTGCAGGTGGCCACCTTGTCCAACCAGGCCATGAACTACCTGGTGTCGGGCAAGGTGCCGCAACGCAATGGCAACGCCCACCCCAACATCCAGCCGCAGGACGTGTATGCGTGCGCAGACGGCGATGTGATTCTGGTAGTAGGAAACGATGGGCAGTTTGCCAAGCTCTGCGGGGTATTTGGCCGACCCGAGTGGGTGAGTGATGAGCGCTTCGCAACCAACGCCCAGCGGGTGCGCAATATTGGCGAGTTGCAGGTATTGCTGCGCGGTCTGTTTGCGCGGTGGCAGCGCGAACCATTGATCAGCGCGCTCGATGCCGCCGGTGTGCCTTGTGGTGCCATCAATTCCGTGGCCGACGTGTTCCAGGACCCGCAGGTGAAGGCGCGCGGCATGCTGAAATATGTGCCGCACCCCAGTGGCGTCGATGTGCCACAGGTATCCAGCCCGATGCGTTTCGCGGATGCAGCGTTGCAGCCGCAGTCGGCGCCGCCGCTGCTGGGGCAACACAGCGACGACATACTGGCTGAGCTCGGCTACGGCGGCGAAGCAATCGCGGGCTTGCGCACTGCGGGAGTAGTTTGAGATGGCCATCACTTTCATTTTTGTCGCGGCCCGGTTGGAAGCATCATGATGTTGCGGCTTCATTGGTCGCCCAAGTCGCCCTATGTGCGCAAGGTCATGGTGTGTGCGCACGAACTGGGTGTGTTGCCGCAGCTGGAGCTGGTGCGTTCGGTAGCTGCCATGCTCCAACCCAACCAGCGCCTGATGCTGGACAACCCGCTGTCGAAGATTCCCACGCTGGTGCTGGAAGACGGCAGCACCTTGTTTGATTCGGTGGTTATCTGCGAATTCCTCAATGACCTGGCTGGCGGCACGCTGTTTCCCGCCAAAGGGGTGGCCAGGTGGCAGGCCTTGCGCTGGCATGCGTTCGGCGATGGGCTGCTGGACGCGCTGATTTTGTGGCGCAATGAGCGCGAACGCGCCGCGCCGTTGCAAGTTCTGATAGACGCGTTTGACCTCAAGACTCGCTCCTCACTGGCGCTGCTGGAAGCAGAAGCGCCGACCATCGCCGAAGCACCATTCTCGATTGGCCATGTCGCGCTGGGTTGCGCGCTGGGTTACCTCGACTACCGCTTCGATGCACTCGGCTGGCGCGCGATGGCACCGCGTCTGGCCCAATGGCACGGGGAACTGATGCAGCGGCCGTCGTTTCGCAAGACTGAGCCGGTGGAGGGGTGATGGCGCAGTCTGCGGCATGAATCGGTCTTTTCGCGCGATCTATCCTTACTCGTTAAACCGAAGCGTCACGGAATGCCCTCAGGACTGTATTGATGCGCGTCTGATAGCCGACCCCTTGTGCCTTGAACCATTCGAGCACATCTTGATCAACGCGCAGCGAAATGGATGCCTTGGAAGGCAACGGCTTCAGCCCTTTGCGAACCAGACCGCGAACGATATGCTTCACGTCAGCTTCTGGGTGTTCCGGCGTTGGCTTGGCATCAGCACTGCCCGACTTCAGGCGTGCCCAATCAGTTTTGGATTTCATCGATGTAGATTTGCGACTCGCGCTTGGTAGCTTTGCGGAACGAGATGACGCGGATTTCAGTTTACTCTCCGTATGTACGACTGAAACAAGGACGCCAGCGAGCAAGCCCAGCGTAACGAAACGTTGCTCGCCGTAGGAGTAACGGTCATCCTCAAAGGTGAAAGTCACGTCTTCAAAAACGCTTACAGCGTCCAGGAAGTCAAGGCCATGGGCCTTGATGTTGGCAGCACGCTTCGTTTCAGACCAAGTGAACTCCATACATCTATTGTATGTACGAAATGTAATGGCACAAACGACGACTTCGACTGCGGTTTAACGCAGAAGCCAGCGCAAGCCGCAGGCGGTTGGATTCAGCGACCTGTTAGGCATCGCGTCGTTTCCGCGCTAGTACGCCACTCAACAGAAATGCCGGAACATTAAACAGATGCACCATCCAAGACCCGTTACCGCTTCCAGCAATTGACCACCAAAGAATACCGCAGACTATTGAGACGAAGAGCAACACGGCATAAAACCGGAGGTCGTCGCCC
>JANOCN010000566.1:0-3062 GCA_031412185.1 Betaproteobacteria bacterium
AAATATGCGAGGGTCGGTGACCGACTGCAGGTGGTCGTTGACACGGATAAATCCATCAGCGTCGAGCGCCAGCCCGGTTTCGCCCAGCCACGGCGCACCACCGGCACGGGTCACCCACACCACTTCATCTGCATCGACCCACTGGCCCCTGGCTGTGCGCAGGCGGTTGGGCGCAACTTCCGCAACTGCGTCAGCACAGTGCACCTGGACTTTGCGCGCCCGCAGCACGGCGTCAAAGCGCCGCCGCACACCCGCGATGTGGGTTGGCAAAATGGTGGCGTCGGCGGTGAACAGGTGAAATTTCAAAGTGTCCGGGTCTCGCTGCAGCGCACGCAGTTCATTGCGCAGACGGTATTGCATGGCCAGAGTGAGCTCCACCCCCCCCGCGCCGCCACCCACGACCGCAATAGTGACCGGACCCGCTTGTAAACGCACCCGCTCGAGCAGTGCCAGCCAGCGCTGGTTGAACTCGAAAATAGGCTTCACCGGCACGGCATGTTCGCTGGCGCCAGGCACCTTGCCCACCTGCGGTGTGGAGCCGATGTTGATCGACAGGCGGTCGTAGCGCAGCGGCGGGCGTCCGCGCACCAGCACCCGGCCGGCCGGCCGGTCGATGCCAACCACCTCGCCCACTACAAAACGCGCCCCGGCAAACATGGCCAGCCGACCGAGGTCTATGTGGACTTCGTCGTAGCTGTAGTGGCCGGCCACGTAACCAGGCAGCATGCCGGAGTAAGGCGTTTGTGCGTCGGTGCAGACCAGCGTTACCCGCAGCCCTGGCACCGGCCGCACCCCGAAGCTGCGCAACACGCCTACGTGGCTGTGGCCACCCCCTACCAACACGACGTCACGCAATACCGGTTGTTCTGGGCGCTGCATTCATGTCCTGGGGAAGATTGCTGTGCGAGATACCGCTTGCGCAGAATCCTGCAAGACCATGCTGGCCTTTTCAGCCGACTCGCGCGTGCGCCCCGAGCCCACTATTTTTTGGCGTTGGCAGCAGCCGGCCGGGCGCGCGCCTGCGCCATCCAGAGCGGGTCGAGGCGTTCCAGTTCTTCGTCAAAACGCGCGTTGACACGGCGAATCTCGCCCTCCTGTTCAGCCAGAAAACGCCTTTGCCCCGCCATACTCTGCGCAACATCTTCCATTTGTCGGCGCAGCGCAGGCGGTGCCCGGCTCGGATCCTTCTTGTAGAACTCCATCTCGGTATCCAGTTTGACGCGGTCGCGCTTGAGTTCTTCGACGCGCTGGTTGGCGGTCTGCACCACAGCGGCAACTTGCGCCAGCGCTTCGGCGCGTTCCTTGTCGTGCACCTTGC
The DNA here is from genome assembly GCA_031412185.1 of Betaproteobacteria bacterium. Classification (GTDB taxonomy): domain Bacteria; phylum Pseudomonadota; class Gammaproteobacteria; order Burkholderiales; family Burkholderiaceae_C; genus CAISIP01. Next base: position 1,319 of record JANOCN010000566.1, read on the forward strand.
GCGACGGATAACGGATCAGCAGCGCCCGCTCGCGGCGCTTTTCTTCCAGCAACAGTGCACGCGTCTCGGACTCGGCTTTCTCGCGCGCCTCCGCGTCAGCGCGCTCCTGTGCGGTCTGCGTTGGGCCAACCCGCGCCCGCACGGTGCCACTCGGGTTGAGCAGTTTTTGTTCGCGGTCGAGACATTCGGCGATGGGGCGGTCTGAAGTGAGCTTGCGGCCCCGCGCGTCGGTACAACTGTAGATTCCGGAAGCAGAGGGTTCGGTCTGCGCCAGCACGTGGCTATCCGCCAGCGCCAGCGCCAACACCAACCCCCGCAACCGCCACTGACCAACACGCACTGTTTTTGCCTCCCTCAAACTGTCTCGTCGACCCCATACCGTTGTCGGTAGGCTATCACACGCTGGTGGTCGGCCACCATGGCGCTGCCGCGGTGCACCTGCAAATATTGCAACAGGTCTGACAGCGTGGCGATGCTGCATACCTGCAGGCCGAGTTGCCGACGTACGTACTGAACCGCGCTGTAGTTGCTGTCTGCCCCATTTTCCGTCGCCTTTTCCTGCCGGTCGAGCGCAATCACCACAGCGTGCGGCAGCGCGCCAGCGGCCTGGATGATGGATATCGATTCGCGCACGGCCGTGCCAGCCGACATCACGTCGTCCACGATCAGTACCCGCCCCTTGAGCGGCGCGCCCACCAGCGTGCCGCCTTCGCCATGGTCCTTGGCTTCCTTGCGGTTGTAGGCAAACGGTACGTTGCGCCCGAGCCGCGCCAGTTCGACCGACAACGCCGCGCCCAGCGGAATACCTTTGTAGGCCGGACCAAAAATCATGTCGAATGCGATGCCGCTGGCAAGCAAGCGGCGCGCATAAAATTGCGCCAGCCGTCCGAGCCGGGCACCGTCGTCAAACAAGCCGGCATTGAAAAAATACGGGCTCAAACGCCCCGCCTTGGTGGTGAATTCACCAAAACGCAGCACCCCGCAATCCAGCGCAAACTGTACAAAGTCCAATGCCAGCTGATCCTGCGGCGCGCTGGCCGCAACCGCCTGGTCGGCCTGCCGACCTTCACCACCCGACATGGAGTCTCCCTTGTTCAAATTGACCAGCCTGAACCTGAACGGCATCCGCTCCGCCACCAGCAAAGGGCTGGAGGCCTGGCTTGCGCAGACGCAACCGGATTGTATTTGTGTACAGGAGGTCAAAGCCCAGGCCGCCGATGTAGCGAACCGGTTCGAGACGCTGGCCGGGCTTGGTGGCCACTTCCATTTTGCGCAGAAGAAGGGCTACGCCGGTGTCGGCATCTACACGCGCAAGGAGCCGAGCGACGTGATTATCGGTTTTGGCTCACCCGAGTTCGACGCCGAGGGCCGTTACCTGGAGTTGCGATTTGACACACCCGCGCACAAGTTGTCCATCGTCAGTTGCTACTTTCCCAGCGGTTCGTCGGGCGAAGAGCGCCAACTTGCCAAGTACCGCTTTCTGGAGCTGTTCTATCCGTACCTGCTGGAGCTCAAGCGGGAGCGTGAATTGATCCTGTGCGGCGACGTCAATATCGCGCACCAGCAGATCGACTTGAAAAACTGGCGCAGCAACCAGAAGAATTCCGGCTTCCTGCCCGAAGAACGCGCCTGGATGACCAGGCTGCTGAATGAAGCCGGCATGATCGACGTGTACCGCCAACTGCAGCCCACCGCGACCGATACCGCCTACACCTGGTGGAGCAACCGCGGCCAGGCGTATGCG
>JANOCN010000567.1:0-3125 GCA_031412185.1 Betaproteobacteria bacterium
CGGCGCCTGCTTGAAGACATCCTCGCCGATGAGCAGGAACACGCTGACGAACTGAAAGACTGGCTCGCCAATTAGGCTTCCGGCAACCGTTTCCCGCCCAGGGGTGGTGGGGCCCTGACACCACCCGCAAGAGACTTTCAAGCAACTTTTATTGGAGATTCACCATGATCCGTACAACACTCGCCGCCGCCATGACCGCCATGGTCCTTCTCACTGCCACCGGTTGCGCCGTCATGCGCGGCCAGGAAACTGTCGGCGCCTACGTTGACGATGCCGGCATCACCACCTTGGTCAAATCCCGCTTTGTGGAAAACAAACAAGTGGACGCAGCGTCTATCAAGGTTGAAACGCTTAACGGCACGGTAATGCTTTCTGGCTTTGCCAAGAACAGCACCGAAAGAAGCACTGCCGAGAACATCGCCCGCGGTGTCAGCGGTGTCAAGATGGTCAAGAACGAGATCGCTGTGCGCCCCTGAACGCCATAGCGGAAATCAAGAATCTTTTGTCACACATCCAAGGAGGATTTCATGAACTGGGACCGCATTGAAGGAAACTGGAAACAGGTTACGGGTAAGGCCAAAGAGCAATGGGGCAAACTGACGGACGACGACTTTGATGTAGTCGCCGGTCGGCGCGACCAGCTCTCCGGAAAGATCCAGGAGCGTTATGGCATCAGCAAGGATGTCGCGGAAAAGCAGGTAACCGAATGGGAGCGTAAGGCTACCGACTCTTGGTTTACCAAAGACAAGGTTTAAGCCGATCTGCATCCAAGCCTTGAACGCCCCGCTGTTCTTCAACGAGCAGCGGGGCGTTTTCTCGTCTGAGCGCCTTTGAAGGCTCCCGGCGGAATTTCGGCGGCAACGTGACCGGGTGGGCAAAAAGAGTGCCCGATGGCGCGCGCCTTCATGCGCACAGGTCGACCCTGCTATCCTCAAGTTATGTCCAATGTGCGGCATCTCCTGGACCAAGCGGCAGAGCGACATCGCGCGGGAGACCTGCCGGCGGCGCAGCGCCTCTACCGCAGTGTGCTGGCAGGTGATCCGGACCAGGCGCCAGCACTGGCCGCGCTCGGAACCATCGCCGGGCACAGGGGGGATGCCGCGCAGGCGCAGCAGCTTCTGGCCCGTGCCTGCATGCTGGAGCCAAACAACGCTGCTTTTCAACACAACTACGGCGAAGCATTGCGGCAACTGGGCCAGTGGCCACAAGCTGAAGCGGCATTGCGCCGCGCCGTCGAGCTGGACCGGGGGCTGTTACCGGCTTGGGAGAGTCTGGTTGCCATGCTGAGGGCTGCGCACGGCCAGGCACAGGCTGCTAACGACTCCACCCGGGCCGACGCCCTCGCCCGCGAGCTTGCCAGCCTTGTCAACAACCTGGGCAACGCCTTGCTTGAACGCGCGCGGAGCGCCGAAGCCCTGCAATGCTACCGGCAGTCGATCACGCTGCGGCCGGACTATGCCATGGCTTGGTGCAACCTCGGCAATGTATTGCGCCAGGTCGGGCAGGTCAGCGAGGCCGAGGCCGCCTGCCGGCGTGCAACCACCCTGGATGCGGGGCTGGCTGCGGCTTGGAACAACCTGGGCAATACCTTGATAGAGCAGGCCCGGTTTGATGAAGCTGAACCATGCTACCAGCGGGCGCTGCGATTGCAGCCAGATTTTCCGCAAGCCGAGCACAACCGTGGCAGTGGCTCGTTGTTCAACCGGCTCTATGTACCCACACACGACTACGCCCAAATTGCGGCCCTGCACCGCGACTGGGGAGTGATGCGATCGGTGCCACAGGGTCGCCGCTGGGGCAATAGCCGACAGCCTGACCGGGTGCTGCGGGTTGGCTACTTTTCTCCCGACTTCCGCGAACACGCGATGCGCCACTTCATCGAGCCGCTGCTGGCCTGCCATGATGCAACCAAGGTGGAGGTGGTGTGTTACGCGCAAGGCCCCACAGGCGACGCCTTCACCCGCAGGATGATCGCTTATGGGCACCGCTGGAACTGGGTACACGGCCTGGACGATCAGGCACTTGCGGCACAGATTGAGCGCGATGCCATCGACATACTGGTGGATTGCGCCGGGCACACGCAGGGAACCCGAATCGTCGCAATGCAGGGCAAACCGGCTCCGCTAATGATGTCCTGGCTGGGATACCTGTGTACCACCGGCTTGCCAGCCATGGACTACCGGCTGACCGATGAATGGGTGGACCCCCCGACCGAAGGCGCTGCTCCCGACACGGAAGCCCTGCTGCGTATTGCGGGCGGCATGCTGGCATGGCGAGCGCATGAGACGTCGCCGGATTCGGGGCCGCTGCCTTGTCTGGAGGTCGGGCGCATCACCTTCGGCTCGCTCAACAATATCCACAAGCTCAACCCGGTGATCGTGTCGCACTGGGCGCAACTGCTGCTCGCACTGCCAACAGCGCGCTTGCTGCTGCAAAGCAAACTACTCGCCGACGCCGGTGCTGTGGGGCGCGTTCGGGGTCTGTTCGAGGCTTTCGGTATTTCGCCGTCGCGCCTCGAGCTGCGGCCGGCTTCCAAGGACTTTCTGAACACCTACCGGGAGATTGACATCGCGCTGGACACCCAACCCTATGGCGGTGGTGCCACCACATGCGATGCGCTGTGGATGGGCGTGCCGGTAGTAACACTTGTAGGGGATCGCCCGGCCGGTCGCCTGTCGTCGAGCCTGCTACACCAGGTGGGTTACCCGCAGTGGGTTGCCGCGTCACCATCTGAGTACATCCAAATCGCCGCTAGCCTGGCGCAGCAGACCGGGCTGCTCGCGCAAACCCGGCGCGACTTGCGGCTTCGCATGCAAGCCTCTTCCTTGTGCGACGAGGCCGGATTTGTGCGGCGGCTGGAAGAGGTCTACCGTGTCGCATGGCAGCGCTGGTTGCAGATTGCATAGGGTACAAGTCACCTGTCCACTGCCAGCCATACAACCGTAAGGTCTGCCCATGCTGGTGGCGGACCGCTCGTGCAAGTGTCGTCGTCTGGCTTCATCCCATCCTATCTGGCTCACTCACAGCTTGCGTGAATAATTCGGAATCGGCGAGCGATGCCCACGGCGATTTATCGTCAGCATTTTTTACAGGTAGTCGGCCTGTAAACGTCCCCTTGTTTCTCT
>JANOCN010000568.1:0-2248 GCA_031412185.1 Betaproteobacteria bacterium
GAAACCTGCCTTCTTCCCCTTCGTGCGCGAGACCATCCAGCGTCGGCGAATGCAGGCCGAGTTTCTGGCACGCGGTCTGCTATCGAGCCACGACGCCCAGCGCACGGGTGTCTACCATTCCACCGCATCCGTACATCGCCAGTTGCAGACGAGGCTGAATGCGCGCCGCAAGACGGTGCTTGGGCAGTGAAAGCCCGCCGTAGCCACCTTGGCCTCGTGGTGCTTGCCGTTGCGTTGACGGCGGTCGCCTGCAGCAGGAAGCCTGCCGAGGACCGGGTACCCGCGCCAGCTTCCACTGCAAGCCAGCCATCTGGTGGTTCCCCGCCGTCCGCGCTGGACAGATGGCCTGGTACCTGGAACGGGCCGGAGGGCACCTACCTGAAGCTCGTCGCCCAAGGAAATGGGAAGTACGAGGTGGCGATCAGAAACCTCGACGGCGAGCGCCGCTTTGCCGGCGTCGGCAGCAGCGATCGCATCTCCTTCAAGCGGGATGGCAAGCAGGAAGAGATTCGCGCGACCGACGGAAACGCGACCGGGATGAAGTGGCTGGCCGGAAAGACGACATGCCTGACGGTTCGCGCCGGCGAAGGGTACTGCCGAGAGTAGGTGGCAGAGCCTATGGCGAGTTAATTTTGCGCCGCTGGTATTCAGGGTTCGGCGCTCGGTGCCGGTACCCCTGCCTTCGCCATGGCTGCGATCAACGCGTCGTCCTGGGTTGCAAGTGGGATGCCGCGCCGCAGGGCCAGTTCGAGGTAAGCTGCGTCATAGGCTGTCAAGCCATGGCGGGCCGCGATGTCGTCGATGGTGCTGATGGCCACTGGCTCGCGGTCCACCTTGATGTGCAGCGACGATGCGGCAGCTGCCAACTCGCGGCGCTTGTCCGCGGTAATGCGTTTTCTGCGCTGCGCGTTCAAGAGAAGATTGCCTATTTCCAGCGACCACAACGCCGGTACCCATACCTCTTGGGTGGCGGTGGCCTGCAGGGCCGCTTCGGTAAGTGGATTCGCCTCGTCGGGCAGGAACCAGGCGGCGCTGATCGAAGCGTCCACCACAAAACCCGCTGGCCCGTGCGCCATGCTCAGCGCCGCCCTTCGCGGATGAGATCTTTGCTCTTAATTCGGCCAAGGCTGACGCCCTGTCGGCTTGCCCGAAGGCTCGCGATGGCGTCGCGGGCACGCTGCCCGGCTTCTTCGTGCGTGGGTGCCACCAGACGAGCAACCACCTTGCCGCGGCGCGTAATGGCGATCTCTTCGCCGGCCTGAACGCGATTGACGAGTTCTGACAGACGGTTCTTGGCTTCGAACAGTGCGATGTCGTGCATGTAGCCTCCTGACTTTGTAGGCCATTCTAGCCAGAAAGAGCTAGCTAGCTCTTTTGCCTGCCCAGGTCTGGCTCGTCTGGTACGCGCCTTATTCAGAAAAGGCCAATGTCCGCCGCATTGCCGCCCTGGCTCAACCGCCCGCCCGTGCCAGCAACTCCCGCAGTCGCATGGCCGCCGACCCGGCGTTGGTGCCAAAACGCTGCAGCACCGCGAGTTTTTCTGTGTCGGACGGGTCCACGCTGCGCATGAGCTTTGAGAAGCCGTCCAGCCGCGACTCGGCGATCCACTTGCCCAGGCCCTTCACTTTGGACCACTGGTTGCTGTTGGCCATGTTGGCGGCGTGCATGGTGAGCCAGCTCAGGGGTGTGTCTGGCAGGGGCACCACGCCGCATAGCTGGTTCTTGGTGGCCTCGTCGTCCACCATGGCTTCGATGTGCGCTACCAGCGCCGCGCTGAAGGTGGGTTGAAACGCCCGCACAAACTGCGGCACGATTTTGTTGCCCTGAAAGATCGGCACTGCCGGGCGCAACTCGGCAGCGCTGGCCGAACAATCCACAAACACGCGCTGCGCATCAACGGCAACGGTGCCGTGCTGCAGCACCATCTGGTCTGGCTCGATACGCAGTACCCGCCCTTTGCGCACAATGTTCTTGATCTGCCGCAGCGCCTGCAGTTCGGCCTGCGACATGACGGCCGCGTGGTACATGGTGGGTTCGATGCTGGTGTCCAGGCGCAGCAGTTGCCCGCTGGCTTCCAGTTTGCCAAACAACTTTGGCACGCTGTGTGACTGCGCGATGCACTCCATCTGGGTCGCCATCGAGCCCAGCGACTGCATGAAAAACTCCATGCCAGGCTGCACGTTGGCGCGGTTCAGAAACCAGGAGTCGCGCGGCATGACCCAGCAAATCGCGTCCGGCGGCACGTTGT
>JANOCN010000569.1:0-1967 GCA_031412185.1 Betaproteobacteria bacterium
CTGCAGGTCACCGACGCTGCAAAGGCTACGCGCTGGGCCGCGCGTTTGCCCCTGGCACCGCCCAGCTTGGCGCAGACGCAGTTGGAGGGGCGTGCAGAGCTGGCGCTGCAATGGCAAGGGGGATGGCAATCTCTGCGCAGCGGGTCTGGCGACACGACCGTGCAATTAAATCTGAAGGTGCCGCAACTGGACTGGCGCGACCCTTCCCAGCCGGCAACGCAGGCAGTGCGACTGCGCGACTGGAACGCCGAGGCGTCCGGGCGCATGGACGGGTTGTCAATCAAGACCAGCGGTGATGTGTCGCAGGGTACGTTGCGCGCCCGGCTGGACGCACAAGCCCAGGGTGGGCGCAGCAGCTCGGGTGATTGGCAAATAGCGGTCACACCGTTGCGACTGCAGGTGCAGGACAGCCTGCTTCCCGGGCCGTGGAGTCTGCGCCTTGTGCGGCCGCTGGCCCTCAACTGGCAGCCTGCTGCCACGGGCGGAACACTCACCACCCGCGCGAGCGAGGCTGAACTCAGCGGCCCGGTAGCAGGCATCGCCACCCTGGCCTGGGAGCCGTTGCGCTGGAGCACCGGGCCACCCAACGAATTGACCAGCAAGGGCCAGTTGCGCGGGCTCACACTGGCATGGCTGGAGCTGTTGGGCAATACCCAGCTCGCCAACCTGGGCTTAAGCGGTAACCTGGTGTTCGATGGCGACTGGGACCTGGCTGCGACGGACACCATCAGATTACGTGCCGTGCTGGCGCGCCGCAGCGGTGACATCCGGGTGCAGACGCAAGGGCTGGTGAGCACCAGCGGAATCACCAGCACGGGCGGTTCAACCAGCCCCACCGTGGATGCGGGAGTGAAAGACGCGCGTATTTCCCTCACCGCCGAAGGCACAACCGTGCGGGCCGTACTGCTGTGGGACAGTGAACGTGCCGGTCGTGCCCAGGCCGACTTCAGCAGCCGCATCACGCGCGGTGCACAGGGCTGGGGCTGGGCCGCAGACGCGCCAGTCAGCGGCACGCTGCGCGCCAGCTTGCCGCAGGTTGGCGTGTGGTCCGTGCTGGCGCCGCCTGGCTGGCGCATGCGCGGTACGCTGGAGACCAACATGGTGTTGGCCGGTACCCGCGCCGCGCCGCAATGGAGCGGCAGCCTGCAGGCCAATGACCTGGGCCTGCGATCGGTGGTTGACGGCATCGAGTTCGGCAACGGTCGCCTGCGCGCCAATGTGCAGGGGCAGCGGCTTGACATCGCCGAGTTCAGCCTGCAGGGCGCAGGCGGTGCTGCTGGTGGTGAATTCACTGCCACCGGGTTCGCCCTGTGGTTGCCCGACGGTACCGGGGAGAACCCGCCGCTGGCCAAGGTACGTATCGAGCTGGACGCCACCGCCAAGGCGCTGCGCGTCTCTGCCCGTGCCGACCGGCGGCTAGCGGTGTCCGGCACGCTGCAGGCGCGGCTGAACAACGCGCGGCTCGACATACGCGGCGCGCTGAAGGCGGACCAGGCGCTGTTCATACTGCCGGACGAAACCGCGCCCAGCTTGGGCGACGATGTGGTGGTCAAAGGTGCGGCACCTGCAAACACGGCTGGCGGTGCTGCTGCCAGCACCCGTGTGGCAGGCAGCAACCCGCCCGGCACCCGGGTGTCGACCGACGTGCTGGTGGCACTGGACCTGGGGCCGGACTTTCGCGTTCAGGGGCGCGGCATCAACACCCGCCTGGCCGGTACGCTGCAATTGCGCAGCACGGCCGGCACCAACGCGGCGCCCCGGCTCACGGGTGAGGTGCGCACCGTGCTTGGCACCTACAAAGCGTATGGGCAGCAGCTAAGCATCGAACAAGGCGTCATGCGCTTTATGGGTGTCTACGACAACCCGGCGCTGGACATTCTGGCGATCCGTCCGAATCTGACCCAGCGTGTCGGCGTCCAGATTACCGGCACCGTGTTGGCACCGCGCGTGCGCCTGTATTCCGAACC
>JANOCN010000570.1:0-1716 GCA_031412185.1 Betaproteobacteria bacterium
GGCAGCGCTGTGGGACCGCCCCACGGCTTGCGCGGCTTGTTCGTGAGTAAGCCCAAACTCTTTGACCAGCCTTTGCAGGCCTTGGGCTTCCTCCAGCGGGTTCAGGTCTTCCCGCTGCATGTTCTCGATCAGCCCCACAGCCGCAGCGGCTTCGTTGCTGACGTCGCGCACCAGCACCGGGACACTGTCCAACCCAGCCAGCCTGGCCGCGCGAAAGCGCCGCTCACCGGCAATGATCTCGTACACCGGCCGCCCACGGCGCAGGTCATCCAGGCCTGTCGCGCTGCCTGCGGTACCTGCCTGTTCACCCATGCGCCGCAGCCCGTCCTGCTCTTCCAGCCGGCGCACCAGGATCGGCTGCATGATGCCCTGCACCTTGATCGACTCGGCCAGCTCGTACAAGGCGCCCTCGTCCATGCGGGTACGCGGCTGGTACTGGCCTGGCACCATGTCGGTCAACAGCAAGGTGGCTGGTAAGCCGGGGCTTGCGGTACTGCCTTCGCTGAGCGAGATCGAGACACCGCCTTGTGTGGCCGGGCCGAGCAACGCCTCCAGCCCACGACCCAGCCCTTTGAGTTTTTTTGTCGCCATATCGAGTGCCTTATTAAACCGTGCCGGACGTACTTCTTTGATCGCTGACGCTGCGCAGCGCCAACATGCGCTGGTGGCCATCCGGCCACCCACCCAACCCGGAGTCCGCATTGATATGGCCGGCAGCGCCATAGTCAACAAACTGCGCACCCCAGGCAGACGCAAAAGCCTGTGCCCGGGCGAAGCTGCAATAGGGGTCATTGTGGCTGCCCAGCAACTGGCTGGGGAACGGCAAAGAGGCCAGAACCATAGGTGACCAACTCGCCAGCACACCGCGCAGTTCCTCGCGCTGCGGGTCTCCGGGTGCCACCAGCAAAGCCGCCCGGACCAGATGGGTATGGCGCGAATGGGCCGCCCATGCGGCCACCAGATGGCAGCCAAGACTGTGCGCGACCAGCACCACGCCGGTTGCGGCGCTGCGCGGCCGGTCCGCCGCTTGCGCCGCATGGGCTAGCAACACCTCCTCCAGCCGGGCTATCCAGTCGCCGCGCAAGGGCCGCATCCAGTCGTGCTGCTCCACCCGCTGGTAGCGGTATTGCGCTTCCCAATGGCTTTGCCAGTGGTCGGGGCCGGAATTTTGCCAACCAGGAAGAAGAAACACGTCGGAGCTCTGCATTGCTATAGATTTGATAGCTTGTGGACTGGGTTAGCCCGGAAAGCCGGGATAGCTGGTTTGGCGTTGCGGGGGGCGCATGCGGCGCGCAACTTCAGAGTTTGTCGATGCGCGCCACCATCTCCCGCGCAAATGCCAGGTAGGCCAGCGCGCCCTTGGACGACGGGTCGAAGACAACCCCCGGCAATCCATAACTGGGCGCCTCCGCCAGCCGCACATTGCGCGGCACCACGGTGTCGAATACTTTGTCGCCAAAGTGGGCCTTTAGCTGGTCGCTCACCTGCTGTTGCAGCGTGATGCGCGGGTCAAACATGACACGCAGCAAGCCGATCACCGCCAGCTCCCGGTTCATGTTGGCGCGCACCTGCTTGATGGTGTTAACCAGGTCGGTGAGCCCCTCCAGCGCAAAGTATTCACACTGCATCGGCACGATCACACCATGTGCGCAACACAGGCCGTTGAGCGTGAGCATCGACAACGACGGCGGGCAATCGATCAGGATGAAGTCATAC